>JBCCDR010000392.1:0-2707 GCA_039030675.1 Pseudomonadota bacterium
AAAACGTAATTTTGAGATGTTGAAAGCACGCCCCCAAGCGCGAGAGGCTCTAAGCGGCCTGTTTGAGGGCTTTGGCGATCCGGCTCAATTCCGACAGGCTCTTGAGCCGGGATTTGACCCAGCCGATAACGCCCTGGCGCGCGGGAACAGCCGCCAGGAATGCCGCGATACGATCCGTGACGCCTGGTTCGTCTAGCATCGGTGCATGGCCAACCCTTGCGACTTCGAGATAGTCCGCGCTGCCGTGAGAGGCGATCATCTTATCAGCCGTGCTTGCATTGAGAATGTCGGAGGTCTCGCCGCGAATAAGCAGCAGCGGCAGGCCCTTCAGCGCCTCGTAAAAAGGCCACATGGTCAGCGCCGGTGTGGAGGCACCAGCCTCGAAGGGTTTGGCGATGTTGGCATCATAGTTGGGGACGACTTGGCCATCACGCTCAGTATATTGCAGGCGCGCCATCGCCTCCCACTGGTCAGGCGTGTAATGCGGCATGGCTTGGTGGTTCACCGCCTTGACTGCCGCCGCAGCTGCCGGCCAGTCTGCGACAGGGCCGCCCTTTCCCACATAGCCCTGAATGCGTTCAATGCCTTTTGGATCAATATCAGGCCCAACATCATTCATCACCACAGCTGCAATCTGGTGGCGCATGGTGCCCGCCAGCGTCATGGCCAAGATCCCGCCCAGCGATGTGCCGACAATGGCAAAGCGGCCGACATCCGCATCCGCCAGCAGGATTTTAAGGTCCTTGATATATTGCAATGGGACATAGGTCGCTGGGTCCGCCGCATAGCCTGAGTGTCCGCGCCCGCGCAAATCCGGGCAAATGACGCGGTGCGAGGCGCTCAGCACGTCGGCCAGGGCGGCAAAGTCGCGCGAAGACCGCGTTAACCCCGGCAGGCAAAGGACGGGGATGGCGGCCGCATCCGCATGGCGCGGGGCATAGTCACGGTAATACAGCCGCGTGCCATCGCTGGCCTGGGTGGTGCGTTCAGCAAAGTCTGTCATGGCGCGGCGCTCGTAAGAGGAAAACAGGTGAGCCCTTGTTTGGCATAGCTGAACCAGTTTTTTCCAGTGCTGGATCATCCAAATCAGAAAAACCTGAGTATAACTCAAAATATTGACTTTGAGTGGGACTCAACTTATTTTCTGAGTGTCACTCAAATATCTGGATTGAGACAATGCAACTCCCTGCTGCGGCGCATAAGCCAACACAGACAGCCCGGCGCTATAAGCCCAGCGAAACACGCGCGAAGGTGCTCGAGGCCGCCAAAGCGCTGTTTCGCACGCAAGGGTACAGCCACACCTCCAGCTTGGAAATAGCCCAGCGCGCTGGTGTTGCCGAAGGCTCGCTGTTTTATCATTTCGGCTCAAAGGCGAACCTGCTGGCAGCATTGGGGGAAGAGTATGCCCATGAAAAAGTGGCCGCGATGCAATGCGGGGAACCTGACCTATCGAAGCTGGAGCCAGGGCTTTTGATCGCCCGAACCTTTGCGCATGTGCGCGAGCATGGCTTTATGATGGCAGCCACCGGCCTGAAGGCCAGCAGCGCAGAGCTGCAGCCTTTCATGCATGCCAATCGCAGGGTCGTCGTGGCCTTTATCACGCGCAGCATGATGGCTGGCTGCCCACCTGGACAAAGCGAGCCGCTTGATGAAGAGATGATCGCGATCAAGGCCAGCTTATCTTACGCGGTGGTCGTCGACGCGCTCTACGCGGTGTATGAAGCTGAAGAGCCCAATGACGAACATCGCGTGATGGCCGTGACCATTCAATTTGTGCGCGATGCCTGCGGCTATGGCCACCTTACCGACATTCCCACCCTTATAGAACACCACGCGCAAGGAGACGCCCATGCCACGGCCTAAACAGCGCATGCTCACGATCGGCGCGGTGACAGCCATCGTCATCGCCGTCGTTGCCGCCATGGCAAGCGGCTCACGCGGCGCCGAAGAGGAGCGCGATGCTCCCTTATTGACGGTTCAAACCTCGCCCATCACCGTGCAAACGGCCTATCAGGCCAAAGCACTCTACCCCGGGCGCGTGCGCGCAGGGCGGCGCAGCCAATTGGGCTTTGAGCGCGGCGGCCGCCTTGCTGCAGTGATGGTGGATGATGCGCAAATGGTGGCCGAAGGCGCGCTATTAGCGCAGCTCGACCAGCGCCAACTCAACGCGCAAAAGCGGGCCGCGCAAGCAGCGATCGCTGCCGCACAGGCAAGCTTGACGGAAGCCGAGGCAAGCCGGGATTTGGCCTCTGCCGTGCAAGACAGGCAGCGCACGCTGCTTGCCAAAGGCCATATCGCCCAGCAGCGCTTTGACGATAGCACCTATGGTTTGCGGGCGGCGAAGGCCGCTGTCGCCAGCGCCCAAGCCCGCCTGGCTCAGGCGCGCGCGGATGTGGACGCGCTCAACGTGACCCTGGCCTTATCGGACCTGACAGCGCCGTTTGATGGCTTCGTTGTCAAGAGAATGGCCGATGAAGGCACAATCCTCGCTCCTGGCGCTCCGATATTTGATTTTGAAGAAGCCGGGCAAACCGAGTTCGTATCCGGCGTACCAATCAAGGCTGCCAAAGCACTCACCCCGGGCGCCGCGATGACGGTTACAATGGGCACCGCACCTTATGAGGCCGTGCTCACCAGTGTGGTCCCAGCCGTGGATACCAGCACCCGCACCGCCCAGCTGGTGCTTGCTTTGCCAGCACAGGCACAG
>JBCCDR010000393.1:0-2702 GCA_039030675.1 Pseudomonadota bacterium
CTGCGCAACAGTTGAATGACAATGGCATGTCCGTGTTGTTGGACCAAAACGATATTGGTGCCAACTTGCATGACCATATCCTTGTGTCAGGCGATGCTTATGCCACGCCGGTGCCCATTGAAAGTTCAGGCCTCCACGCCTCCGTCGCCGTGCTTTACGCTGCCTCGAAAGCAGGCGGCCCGCGAGACATCCTGCTCAACATCTCAACGCGCCCATCGGTTTTCCCGCCGCTTGAAAGCCCGAAAATGGGCTTTAAAGCCTCGTTCAGCTACACCCGCCCACAAAGCCGGGGCCGCTTAACGCTTACAAGCGATGACCCGCTTGCAGCCCCGCGCATTGACCTCAACGCCTTTGCGGACCCAAGCGATATGGATGGCGCCTTGGCGGCCTTAGAGGTCAGCCGGACGCTCTTTGCTGACAAAGCCTTTGCGCGCTTTAGCCCCAAGCCGGCCGCTGCTTTGCCGGCAGTTGAAGACAAGCGCGCTTTGATAAAAGCAGGGTCGACGACTTTCGGTCATTACAGCGGAACATGCCGCATGGGCACAGATGAGTCAGCACCAGTGGATGTCGATTTGGGCGTTAAAGGTGTTTCAGGCCTGTTTGTGGTCGATGCTTCTGTGTTCCCCGCAGCGCCATCCAGCCCGACCAATGCGTTAACGCTCGCGCTGGCTGAACGCGCTGCTGACCTTCTGAAAGCGACATAAATGCGGTTGTTTTTGAGCCTCTTTTTCTGCCTATTTTGCTGCCTGAGCGCGCAGGCGCAAACGGACCCGGACGAGGCGCTTTATTTGGAGCGCTATGCGCGTGCCGAAGAAGCCCGCAAGACCCGCAATTTTATGTCGATCTATGATGTGCTGGCGCGCGTTGAAGGGGCCAAGCGCTTGCGAGAGCTCCCGGCAGCGGATGGTCAGCCTATTGCAAAAACGACGCTTGATGACGCCCGTGCTTATGTTGCAAAGCGCAATACCAAGGCCTTCATTATCGTCAAAGACGGCGAAGTCGTGCTGGCTGATTATTTCGGTGAAACAGACGCTTATACGCCCCTCGTCGCCAAGTCACTGGCCAAACCGCTGGCTGTCATTGCCGTTGGCCGTGCGCTTGAAAAGGGTTTTATTCCAAGCCTCAACGAGCCTGCCGCGACCTATTTTGAGCCTTGGCGCGGCACGCCGAAGGAAGCGATCACGGTCTACCATTTGTTGAGCATGCGCAGCGGCCTGAAACGTCAGTCACGCTATACCGGGCCGGAAGACGTGATGCGCAAGGCCTATCTGCATCCGCGTCATGACGAGATTATTATTGCTGAGTACCCGCTCACGCACACACCGGGCACGCGCTATGACTATTCAAACGCCAATGGCGACTTGATCGCCCCGCTTATCACCCGTGCGACCGGCGGGCGGTACTACCATTGGATATCGAATGAAATTCTCGGCCCGCTCAGCGCGGCCGGCGGCAGTATTTGGCTTAATCGGCGTGGCGGCATGGCCCATTCGGGCTGCTGCATTCTCTTGCCAGCCATGACCTGGGTCAAACTGGCCATGCTCGTTGAGCAGGAGGGCGTCTGGAACGGCAAGCAATTGCTCAGCCGCAGCTTTGTTGAGGCCATGCGGACCCCAACACCTGAAAACCCCTTTGTTGGTATGGCGGTCTATAACGGGAAAAACTACGCGAAATATCGCGGCGCCACGAACCCTGACCTGGGCGGCGGCACATTTCATAGCGAGCCTTATGCCGCTGATGATATCTTGCTGTTCGATGGCAACGGCAACCAAGTCATTTACATCATCCCCTCACAAAACCTCATCATCGCCCGCTTTGGCGATACCCCTGCAAAAGAGTTGGGCTGGGATAATGCGTTCCTGCCCAACCTGATTTACGCTGCAGTTGCAAAGTAGGCGGTTACACGTCGTTGAACGCATTTCTCCTAGCGTTCCCCATGATTCTGGGCGAGTCAGTACAACACTGAGAGAAGGGGGTTTTTTGTAACGCCTCAAAAAAGCAGCGCCAAGCTATGACAGCGCCGCCTTTTTTGTGCGCTGCAAAAAACACTTGCTTGCCCTGTTTTTCCTGCATAGGGTTTTAGTAAGGATTCAGGCTGATCGGTTTGGTCCTTCGTGTCGCAACGATGCGATGCACTCATACCAATTTGGTAGGCAGTAACGAGGCTGCAAGCGTTCACGGGCCATAGGCGAACCGTGGTGCGAAGACAGCTTTCGTGACCTGGCTAACCCTCTTTCCTATTTCGCTTGCTTTCCAACCGACTGCTTGCCCGTCCAGACGCATATGGCTGCGCTGGACATATCAGGGAAAGGGTTTTGCATGTCGTATATTCAGCCAGCTGAATTCGCATCGAAAATGATTGATGCGGGCGAAGCTAAAGTTTTTATGGCCACAAAAGATACGCTGATTAGGGCGTATATGGCCGGCGCTATCTTAGCGCTTGCTGCCGCCTTCGCGGTGACAATCGCAGTGAACACCGGGCAGTTCATTGTTGGGGCATTGTTATTCCCAGTCGGGTTTTGCACGCTTTATTTGCTTGGTTTTGACTTGCTCACCGGCGTCTTTACGCTATGCCCCTTGGCTGTCGTTGCCAAGCGGCCAGGCGTGACCTGGGGCGGTGTGTTTCGCAACTGGGGCCTTGTTTTCGTTGGTAATTTCGCCGGCGCCATGACAACCGCTGTCTTTATTGCCATCACGTTGAC
>JBCCDR010000394.1:0-2691 GCA_039030675.1 Pseudomonadota bacterium
CGCGAACGGCAGAGACGCGGTGAGCCCTAAGCCAGAGACCGCCCCCACATCGCTTGATAACGCGGGGGCACTCTCAGATGCGGACGTCGCCACAGGCGCAAAATCACCAGGGACGATGCTCACGCCATACCCTTGGGCTGGACCCGCCCCTTTCGGAAAGGCTTTCAACACGGCAGGGACAGCGCCCTGAGGCAAGGCAGGGGCCTGCGCCTTAACGCTGACTTGCACCAGGCCAGGCGCGACCCATTGGACATCTTGCTCCGCTTCATAAACGATAAGGCTGCCCGTTTCGGGGAAAAGCTTGAGAGCGCCGATGTCTCCTTGTTCGAAGGGCACAGCAATCTGTGTGGCCAGTTTTCCATCTGCGAGGACTGCCTGCGCTTGCCAGTCCGTTTTGAGCGGAAGCGCTTCGCGCACTTGCGCAAAATAAGGGTCTGGCTGCGCCGGCGCGGCTGCTTCATCAGAAATCGGCAATGTCAGCGAGACCTGGCCGCCTTCGGGCACGCAGATTTTATCGTCACACGCCAGCCACTCGACCCGGCCCATGATCTCCGCTGTACCGGTTGCCGTCTCTGGAAGCACCACACTGGTGAGGAGATTAAAAGACTTTGTATAGCCGTAGTTGGTAAACCCAGCGAAGGTGAAGTCCTCAGGCGTGGGAAACTCCAGCGCGCCAAACGTCGTCCCTTCAGGCGCCTCCCAGCGCACCTTGGGTTCAAGACCCGTATCTCCGGGGTTTTTCCAATACAGATGCCAGCCTGGCTTTACGTCAAACGCCAATGCCAAAGAAACGGGCTGACCAGGCGCCGCCCGCGTTTGCTCCGCAAACAAGCGCAACGACGTCTCCGGCGCATCCATCGCAGCCGTTGGCACGGCCACCAGTGCACCCAAAATCACCAAAAAGGCGCGCAAAACTCGAAGCGAAGTCATAAAACAGCCCATAGCCTTATAGTAATGTCCAGCCGGCAAATATCCACTTAAGCTCTGCCTGTATACGCACAGTGGTTCACAAAGGAGTGATGACAGCAGCGCGCAGGGCACAAAAAAGCCGCTGACACAAAATGCCAGCGGCTTTGATTGCTTTGAAAAGAAAAGCCTTTAGCGTTTGGAGAACTGGAAGCTTCGGCGGGCCTTGGCTTTACCGTATTTCTTACGTTCAACCACGCGGCTATCGCGGGTCAAGAAGCCGACTTGTTTCAGCGACTTGCGCAGCGCGGGCTCATACAGGCTCAGCGCTTTGGAAATCCCGTGTTTAACAGCACCGGCTTGGCCAGACAGGCCTCCACCATGCACGTTGCAATAGACATCATATTGGCCTTCACGCTGCGTCACAGCGAATGGCTGGTTGATGACCATGCGCAGCGTCGCACGCGCGAAATACTCTGCTTGGTCTTTCTCACGGCCGTTGGCAGAGCACTTGACCGTAATGCGGCCAGAACCCGGCTTAATCCAGACACGGGCGACAGAGTCTTTACGCTTACCGGTGGCATAAGCGCGGCCGAGCTCATCAATTTTGGGCTCAGGCAGCACCTCTTCAACCGTCTCAACAGCGTCAGAAACGTTGGCTTCAGTGAGTTCCTTTAAGGAATCAAGGGTTTTTGCGTCTGTAGCCATTAGGCGCCTCGCTTGTTCTTGGTATTCATGGACGCAACGTCCAACACTTCTGGCTGGGCGCCATCATGGGGATGCTCAGCGCCGGAATAGACGCGCAGGTTGCGCAGCTGTTGCCGGCCGAGAGGCCCAGCAGGCAACATGCGTTTCACAGCACGTTCCACGACACGCTCAGGAAAGCGCCCGTCGAGCACCTGTGCAGCGGTCTCGCTTTTGATGCCGCCCGGGTGGCCGGTGTGACGATAGTACACCTTATTGGCGCGCTTGCCGCCGGTGAGCTTCACCTTGCCAGCGTTAATGATGATGACGTTATCGCCGCAATCCATATGCGGGGTATAACTTGGCTTGTGCTTGCCGCGCAGGCGTGTCGCGACAATGGCCGCCAGCCTCCCAAGCACAACATCTTCAGCATCAACCAACAGCCATTTTTTCTCAATGTCTGCTGGCGTTGCGGAAAAGGTCTTCATAATCCCATCTCCAAAACCAAATAACGCCGGCAATGGTTGCCGGTGATCTGGACGCGCTTTTTCACTTAAACGCGAAGGAAGTCAAGAAAAACGCACAAAATCAGGGAGATATTTATACGGTAAAATAATACCGCACCATTAGGCCCAAACGCGCGCGACCTTCAACCGATGCAATAAGGCAATGGTCACGCCAAGGACAACAACCGCCCAGCCCTGATGCAAAGCGCCAAGCCAGACGGGCACCACGTTGAGTAGCGCGGATATCCCAATGACGGCCTGGCCGAGCACCACGAAAAACAGCGCCACGGCTAAATTGCTGCCCGCCGCGTCAGGGAGATTGCGCGGCACATACCACGCAACGACCAACGCAGCCGCGAGCACCACATACGCCAACATGCGATGCAGGAACTGAACGGTCCCGCCATCATCAAACAAGCGCGCGGCCAATGTGTCGCCTGCAAAAGCATCAAGCGGCAAAAGCGCGCCGTCCATATCCGGCCAGGTGTTGTAGGTGTAGCCAGCGTCCAGCCCGGCAACAAAAGCGCCATAGACGATTTGCAAGACCAGTAAGCCTAGAAAAGCCCATCCAACAAGTTTCACACCACCGGCTGAG
>JBCCDR010000395.1:0-2690 GCA_039030675.1 Pseudomonadota bacterium
GGGAATGGTTTTTGCGCGGTGAATTGAATTTCTAAGAGGTGGTTATGGGACAGGTTGTTGTCATTCTCGGGCATCCTGTATCAGATAGTTACTGCCGTGGCCTGGCAGAAGCGGTTCTGAAGGGAGTAAGCCTCTCTGCGCACAAGAGTACGTTTATCGACTTGTCAGACCGCGGAACGCGTAGACCATTTGGAGCTGAGGATCATGGCCATTTTTCCGGTGGGCCACTGCCTCAGGATGTTAAGGCTTACCAGCAAGAAATCGCTGCTGCGAATGGCTTGGTTTTTGTCTATCCAATCTACTGGTGGACAATGCCAGACTGCCTTCGCAGTTTCATAGACCGTGTATTCACGGCTGGATGGGCTTACGCAATAACCGATGGCCCGAGTAAAGCACTGCTCGAAGATAAGCCTTGTCAGCTGATTACCACCGCCGGCGCCAGCGAGGAAACAATTGAGACTTTTGGCTATGGTAAAGCGATGCGGCGCTTGATCGACAAGGGAACGTTTGCCTATTGCGGCCTAAAGGATGTCCGCTCCTTTGCTATATATGATGTGCATGACAGCGCTCAGATCCGCGCGGGAGGTCTCCGCGCCGCGCACGACCTTGGCAGGCATCTACTGGACGATTAAACTTCAATCAAAACCCGGTCGTTCTCAACGGTAACTGGATAGGTTCGAATGTCTATAGTGCATGGCGCTACAGCGGCTTTACCCGTTGCGGGGTCAAAAGCGCCGGAGTGGAAGGGGCAATAGAGCAGGCCGTCTTCGACCCAGCCTTCGCTTAAGGATGCCATGCCGTGGGTGCACATATCATCCACCACATAAACAGTCTCACCAACCTGGCAGACGGCAAGGGGATCCATGCCTTCAGGAAAGACCTGTAAAGGCTCGTCTTCTGGGATGTCGCTCAGCGCGCATAAATCAAGCGTCTTGGGCATGTTATCTCTCTTATTCTCTCAAGCAGCAATTGGGCGAAGTTCAAGACCGCCCATACCGGTGACCCACTCGGGGATATCTTCGTAATAGATACGCTCGCCTTTAACGGATGGTCCGAGCGCTGCAGCCATACATACCCAATTGAGAATTTCTTGGCCGCCATTGCCACCTTCAGCGCGCACTTTCTCTTGGCTCCAAGCGGTCAGGTTTTTGCCGTGGCCGGAAAGGATGGCATCCATAACCGCATGGTCGAATTGTGGGTTTGTTTTGCCCAGCTCTGGCACGCCAAGCCAGTGGGAGAGGCCGCCAGTACCTACCACAACAATACGCTCTTGTGCTGGGCGCTTATCACGGCAAAAGGCTGCTATGATTTCGCCAAGCTGCCAGGCCCTTCGCAGTGGCGGCACTGGATCGCAGCTTGTGTTGATGATGAGTGGCACCGCCGGCAATGTCCGCTGGGGCGACATCATAAGATATGGCAAAATGACGCCATGGTCGGGCCGATAGTTGGTTAGCCGTGTTAAATCAAAATAAGCTTCAGAGGACGCCTGCATTAGGCCATCTGCAAATCCGGCATGTCCTGGAAAAGCCTCTTTAGGCAAGTCCATGTCGCCAAAGGGGACAAAAGCGTCATCCGTTGCCAGCGCAAAAGGCGGCTGCATGTCCAGGCTGTAATTATACATGTGGTCGGATGAGATGATGATAGCCAAATCGGGCTCTAGCGCGCGTATGCGCTGGCCTATGTCTTTCATGCCGGCAAAGACACGTTCGCCGCGTTCGCCGGCGCTATGGCGCGCCATCATGATGTGGGCAGTTCCATACCCGGCTACGATTTTTCCCATTATGATGCGTCCACACCTATGTCATGGAGATAGGCGGTCACGGCCAGCTGCGTTTTCATCGCTGGGTTCTTCGCGACACCATAAACCATCTGCACAAGCGGATGCATACCCAGCGCGTGCAGCGCGCCAGGGCTGCCATCTAGGAGCTGCGCCCGTTCGTCAGCGGTTATGTCGTAATCGCGCAGAACGTCTTCAGGCGTTTGTTGAAACCGTTTGAAGAGGTCTGGCTGGCGGTACAGGTCCCGCACCAGTGCATGGACTTGGACAAGGCTCATGCGCTGAGGGCATCCATCTGGATAAAGTCATTCACGACCTGCGCGAACTGTGCGGGAAACTCAATCATCGGCCAATGGCCGCAGCGCGGGAAGATGAAACCATAGGACTGCTCAATGAGGTCCAAGAACTTGTAAGCGCAGCTCACCGGGACAACGCCATCGTCTTTGCCCCCTGTCACCAAGGTTGGCACGGCGATGGCTCGAATAAGCGCCTCATCAACGTGCAGCCCGCCCCGGGCTTTGTTCCAACCCGTAATCGCTTTGTAGGCACGCCGTGTGTCCGCATCTGTAGAGAGCTGGTGGCGATAGGTCACCATGCCAGCGGGCGCGACAAAGTCAGGCCCGGTGAGCGCTTCCACAATGGCCTCCATGCCTTCGACAGAAAAGTCATAGTTAATGATGGTACCGAGCTGCGGGGACATGGGCACGGGGACACCGGCGCTGCCCATCAAGACCAGGCGGGCGACCAGGTCCGGCCGGGTCCCTGCAACGCTAAGCGATGTAAGGCCGCCCATGGAATTGCCAACAAGAATGACGGGGCCAGCACCCAACGCTTCAATAAAGGCTGCCAGGTGTTCGTCGCGTTCGTCTTGGCTGTAGGTGTAGTCATCGCGGTCTGGCTTTTCAGAGAAACC
>JBCCDR010000396.1:0-2688 GCA_039030675.1 Pseudomonadota bacterium
CTGGGCCTACGACGTCACGGCCACTACGGTTTAGGATTGATTGAAAAATAGATGCCCAAGTTGAAGTTGAAGTAAAGGCTGAGTCAACTTTCTTCGAAAAACGCCTCCCGCCAGGCTTCGCGGTCTTCGCGCTCGTCGAGCTCGGGCGTGTAGGCTTCCAGCGCGCCATCCGCCAGCCAGCCATTGGCCTCGGCGAGTTTTTGCATGCTGTCCAGGCGGTGCCGCAGCACGCCGACTTCGCCCGTCAGTGCCATGACCATGGAGAACAATCGGTCGACCGTATCAGGCGTGTTGAGCTCTGGGCGCTTGCCCGTCACTGTCCACTGCATGGTTTTTTCTGCTTTGGTCATGCTTGGTCTTCTTTGCGGGCCCAATCTTCTTTACGGGCAATGACCATCAGAAAGCCAATGGCTTTGGCTTTGGGGCCATTGTTTTGGTTTTGCTTGATGACGTCTGAGACCAGCAAGTCGGTTTCGCAGGCGTCTTCAGAGAACCCTGCGTTGACGCAGGCCGATATCATGTCTGTGCGCCGGAACTGCCGCCAGAAGGGTTCATTATTGTAGTAGGTCTCGTTTTCTTGAAGGAAGGTTGAAAATGCGTCCATGTTGGCAAAGCCGGGCTGGTCCACATGCAACATGACGCCGCCCGGCTTGAGCAGGCGGAAGCACTCTTTAAAGATGGCGGGGAGACCGCGCCGGCTGGTCTCATGCAGCACGATATGGCTGGTGACGAGGTCGAAACTTTCATCCTCAAAGGGCGTGCTTTCCGCGTTGGCTTGATGGAAATGAACGGCTTTGCCATCGGCCTCAGCGCGGGCATGCGCATAGCGCAGCAAGTCCGGCCCCACGTCAATGCCGTGCACCTCCGCTTCTGGGAAATGCTGCACATAAGGCAGTGTCGAATGGCCCACCCCGCAGCCTAAATCCAGGATTTTCGCGGGGTTGAAGTCTGGCATGCGCTTTTTGATGTCGAGCGCGGCCAGCTGCGCGTTGCCGTCATTCATGCCGCCCGTCAAGCCAGACAGGTAGAGATAGACGCCGCGGTCATAGAGCGCGCCGGTGGCCTGGCTGCCGGTATCTTGGCAATAGCCGCCGGGCATGCAGTGGATGTCGATGGCGTCCACATAGCGCGGCGCTTTGACGTCGGGGTCGAGCGTGAGGGAGCCGCCAGCGCTGGTGCTCACCGCGATATCCTCGGTGCCGTCAATGGCTGGGAGGACAGAGCGCCAAATCATCTCCTGCGACGTGCGGCGCACCGACAAATAGGACGTATAAAAGCTATCAGCTTCCATGGCTTTGCGAATGTCTGCCGGCGATTGCGGCGCCGTGCCATTGGCTTTCTCAAAGCGCCCTGCGGCGCGCTGGTCAAACACCAGGCGGTTGGCTGGCATCAGGTCGCTGGTGATTTTGTTGCGAAACGTAAAGGCAAAATCCTGGCGGGCCCGGTCGTCAAGGCTGCCAGTCTTTAACACACCGTGCTGTGTTTGCTCTTCAATCCGCTTCATCGCTTGCTCCTTACCCGCGCTCTTCGCTGTGCGGCCGTGCGCGCCGTTTTGCTTTCCTGCCTTGCTAAGCTATGGACCCTCAGCAATAAAGACCCGCGCTCGTTTCACTCTGCTCGATGCGCGACCATCGCAGAGTGCAGCGCGGCCGGCAGGAAGGACACACGGGCATATGGCTACAGCTGCGCCAAGTTTTAAAACGGAATTCATCGACGACAAGGGTTGGCGAGTCGTCACGGCCAGCGGCCTCGGTGTGGGCCTGGGGCTCTCGCCCATGCCGTTTTATACCATCGGCATCTTCGCGGTGCATTTAGAGCGCGAATTTGGCTGGACCACCGACCAAATCATGGCCTCCACCTTTTTCATGATGCTCGCCAATCTGTGCGCGGGGTGGATAACGGGCCTCGCCGCTGACAAATACGGCGTGCGCAATATTGCCCTGGTGGGTCAGGTCGGGCTCACCATCGGCATGTGCCTGCTG
This sequence comes from Pseudomonadota bacterium, assembly GCA_039030675.1. Classification (GTDB taxonomy): domain Bacteria; phylum Pseudomonadota; class Alphaproteobacteria; order Sphingomonadales; family CAKZYD01; genus CAKZYD01. The sequence goes on from JBCCDR010000396.1 coordinate 1,983, forward strand.
GGGCTGGTCACAGGCAATCTGTATGTTCAATACGCCGCTTGGTTTTTCATGGCGCTGTTGGGTCTCGGCACCCTGCCGATGACCTGGACGCGCGGCATTGCCACCTGGTTTGACAAGGGGCGCGGCTTTGCTTTTGGCCTCGCCCTCATGGGCACGGGGATCTGCGGCGCGGTCTATCCCCCGCTCACCAACTGGCTCATTGAGAACTTCGGATGGCGCCAAGCGTATTTTGGCCTCGGCCTGCTCATCCCGGTTTTCGCGATGCCGCTGGTGCTGCTATGGTTTCGCGAGAAACCCGCCGAGACGGCCCTGGAGGGTCAGGAGACGCGGCCAGCGAACCTGCCCGGCCTTGAAACCAAAGAAATTTTAAAAGGCTATCGCTTCTGGATCATGCTGCTGGCCTTTGCGCTGATCTCCTTTGGCGTTGGCGGCTTGCTTCCCAACTTTGTGCGCTTGCTCATTTCAAAGCAGATGGCGCCGGACCAAGCGGCCTATATCGCCTCTTTCATTGGTCTTTCGGTGCTGTTCGGCCGCGCGCTTGCCGGCTATTTGCTTGACCGGATTTGGGCGCCTATTGTCTCCGTCATCTTCCTCAGCGTTCCTGCCATTGGCTGCTTTATCTTGCTGGGCGAGACCACCTCAGGCACCACCGCAATCATCGCCGCTGTCTGTCTCGGGCTGTCGGCGGGCGCGGAGTTTGACCTCA
>JBCCDR010000397.1:0-2687 GCA_039030675.1 Pseudomonadota bacterium
ATGAAGCCATGGCGGCTGGCATTGAGCAATGCATCTTCGTAACAGGGCGCGGCAAGGGCGCTATTGAAGACCATTTCGATTATTCCTACGAGCTGCAGGACACCTTGGAAGCAAAAGGCAAAAAGGATCTCTTGTCTGAAGTTTTGGCGCCGGTGCGCACGCCCGGCTCCATTTCCTATGTGCGCCAGCAAGAGCCAGCTGGCCTGGGCCACGCTGTCTGGTGTGCCCGTCATTTCGTCAAGGACGAGCCTGTTGCCATCCTGCTGGCTGATGATTTGATTATGTCGGGTCGCTCCTGCATTGCCCAAATGCTTGATGTGGTTGAGCAGGAAGGCGGCAATGTCATTGCGGCCATGGAAGTGCCTGATGAGCATACGCACCGCTATGGCATCATCTCTCCAGGTGCGCGCAAAGGTAACATTACAGAAGTCGCTGGCCTTGTAGAAAAGCCAGCGCAGGGCAGCGCGCCGTCTAACCTGGCCGTTATTGGCCGTTATGTTCTGCAGCCTGACGTCTTCCAGGAGCTTGACCGTCAAGAAACCGGAGCGGGCGGTGAGATACAGCTGACCGATGCCATGGCGCGCTTGATTGGCAAGCAACCTTTCCACGGCCTTGCCTTTGAGGGCCAGCGTTTCGATTGCGGCGATAAAACCGGCTATATTGAAGCCACGCTTGCGTTCAGCCTGGCCCGCGATGATCTGCATGACGGCGTCGCGGCGGCTGTTAAGTCTGCGTATCAATCACTCTAATTTGTCATTTGCCCGCCAACGGGCGGCAGCTAAAAACGTGCGGCTGAACTAAGGAAACGTCTTCATGCGCATCACGATGGTTGGGACAGGCTATGTGGGCCTGGTGTCAGGAGCCTGCTTCTCCGAATTTGGGCACGATGTTGTTTGTGTCGATAAAGACCAAAGCAAAATTGACTGTTTGAAGAACGGGGAAATCCCCATCTTCGAGCCTGGCCTGGACGCACTTGTCGAGAGCAATGCGCGCGCTGGACGGCTGTCTTTTACCACTGATCTGGCTGAAGCGGTCCCGGGCTCGGAAGCGATCTTCATTGCGGTCGGAACACCCAGCCGCCGCGGGGATGGTCATGCTGACCTGCAGTATGTGTATGCGGCCGCCAAGGAAATCGGCGCGCTGCTGACGGACTATGCCGTTGTGGTCAACAAGTCGACAGTCCCCGTTGGTACCGGGGCGGAAGTTGAAAGCATCATCGCCGGTATCCGCTCTGATATAGAGTTTGACGTGGCGTCCAACCCAGAGTTTTTGCGCGAAGGCTCTGCGATTGAAGATTCTATGCGGCCTGACCGCGTTGTCGTGGGCACCTCTTCTGACCGCGCGCGCGATGTGCTCAGCCGGCTGTATCGCCCCCTGTCTCTGCGTGAGACACCGATTTTGTTTACTGAGCGCACGACCTCTGAGCTTATCAAATATGCGGCCAATTCGTTCCTCGCGACGAAAATCAGCTTCATCAACGAAATTGCAGACCTGTGCGAGGTTGTCGGCGCGAATGTGCAAGAAGTGGCCAAAGGCATTGGCCTGGATGGCCGCATTGGCTCTAAATTCTTGCATGCTGGGCCTGGGTATGGCGGCAGCTGTTTTCCAAAGGACACGCTCGCGCTCTTAAAAACCTCCCAAGACTCTGGCGTTCCTCTGCAAATTGTTGATGCCGTGGTCAATGTGAACGCGGGCCGCAAAAAGGCCTTAGCGAAACGCGTTGAAACCATGCTGGGCGGGTCAGTGGACGGCAAAACCGTTGCTGTGCTCGGCCTCACCTTCAAGCCCAATACCGATGATATGCGCGACAGCCCATCGCTGGATTTGATACCGGCACTGGTTGAGGCTGGCGCCGCTGTGCGCGCCTGCGACCCTGAAGGTGTGGATCTCGCGAAGCCTTTGCTGCCCGAGATCACCTATTGTGAGGATGCCTATGGCGCGCTCGATGGGGCAGATATTGCTGTCTTGCTGACAGAATGGAATGCGTATCGCGCGCTGGATGTTGAGCGGATGAAAGGCCTTATGAAAGGCCATAAGATGCTTGATTTGCGCAATGTGTATCGCCCCAACGAAATGCGCGATGCTGGATTTGAATATGAGAGCGTTGGCCGCCCTTAAGGGCTCTCCGTACTGCTGCTCAATCGCCCTTAGGAACAGAGGATTCTCATCCCCATGACAGCCCATATTTTTGACCAAACAGTCCTGCGCGAATACGACATTCGCGGCATTGTCGGGAAAACGCTCAGCAGAGACGATGCTGTCGCGGTCGGCAAGTCGCTTGGCACGGTCATCGTCCGCTCCGGCGGCAAACGCGTTGCCGTTGGCAGGGATGGCCGGCTGAGTTCGCCAGAAATGGCGCAAGGTGTCTGTGATGGTCTTGCAAGCACCGGGCTTGAGGTGATCCGCATCGGCGTTGGGCCGACACCCATGCTCTATTTCACAGTGTTCGACCTTGATTTAGATGGCGGCGTCATGGTGACGGGCTCCCACAATCCGCCGGATTACAACGGCTTTAAAATGATGCTCGGCAAAAAACCGTGCTTTGGTGAGCAGATCCAAGAGCTTGGCCGTATCGCTGCGGAAGACGCTTATGCGGTCGGTGAGGGCAGCCAGCGCGACCATGATATTTTCGATCGATACATCTCCCGCCTTCTAGAAGACTTTGAAGGCGCTGACCTCAATGTTGC
>JBCCDR010000398.1:0-2684 GCA_039030675.1 Pseudomonadota bacterium
AAGAGAATTCAGGCCTTTAGGGGTCAACCGAATGCACGGATTGGCTGTATTTTAATCCTATATTTTGGGCCGCATATGCGATTCGCGATCCTCCACCGCGCAGATGGACTTCGAAGGAGTCCTCTTTTGATGCGTCTTGCGGCAGGCCACTGTTGCGAGCCCTCCAGCCGCGACAGCCTGCCGCCATGGATTCAAGGTCGCTGCCCTTGAAAATACTTTAAGCTTGAAGTATCTTGCGTTCTGAGATGATGCAAGGGAGTGCCTATCCATGAAAATAGCAATCGCAGGCGGCGGCCCAGGCGGCATGTATTTCGCGCTACTCACAAAGAAAGCGCGCCCCCATTGGCACATTGAGATTTTTGAGCAGAACCGCGCGGATGACACCTTCGGGTTCGGCGTGGTGTTTTCTGACGAGACGCTCGACGAGTTTCTAGGCCGCGACCCGGAAAGCTATGATGCGATCCGCGATAGCTTCGCCTATTGGGACGACATCATCATTGATTATAAAGGCGAGCAAATCCACTGCGCTGGCAATGGATTTGCCGGCTGTTCGCGCCAAACCCTGCTGACGTTGCTGCAAAACCGCTGCCAAGAGCTTGGCATCGTGATGCATTTTGAATCGCCCGTCTCCGGCATTGATCAGTTTGAGGATTTTGACATCATCCTCGCCAGCGATGGCATCAACTCTCCCATTCGCGAAGCCCATAAAGACAAGTTCAAGCCCAGCGTCACCATGAAGAACAATAAGTTCGTGTGGCTTGGCTCGGAGCGGCCTCTAGAGGCCTTCACGTACTTCTTTAAAGAGCTCGATGAAGGGGTCATCTGCGCCCACACCTATCAATATGAGCCTGGCCGCTCGACCTGGGTCATTGAGATGGGTCCGGACACATGGGACAAGCTCGGCTTTGAGGGGATGGGCGAAGAAGAAACCGCCAAATACCTTGAGAAGATTTTCGCGCGCGAGCTGAATGGCTATCCGTTCATCACCAACCGCTCGCTGTGGCGCAACTTCCCAAGGATTTTCTGCGAGAATTGGTGGTTTGACAATGTCGCTATCCTTGGCGACGCAAAGGCCAGCGCGCACTTCTCTATCGGCTCGGGCACCAAGCTGGCCATGGAATGCGCCATCGGCCTGCATGACGCCGTGATTGCGCATTGCCCCGACAACCCCAGCCGCGACCAAGTGCAGGACGCATTTCGCGCATATGATGACGAGCGCCGCACGCCGGTCCAAATCATCCAGCACAATGCTGACGTCTCGCTTGCCTGGTTTGAGCATATGGAGCGCAACACCGACATGCTGCCCATGGAATTCGCCATGGTCGTCATGTGCCGCGCCAAATCCGTGACGTGGGACAACCTCATCCTGCGTGACGAAACCTTTATCGAGCGCTTTGAGGATGAGTGGTATCCCGCTTATGAACAACGCGAAGGCTATGATCTCAAAGGCATGCGCCCGACGCCCATGTTCACGCCCATCAAGCTGCGGGACATGGAAGTTAAAAACCGCGTGGTCTTCTCGCCTATGGCGCAATACAGCGCGGTCGATGGCTGCATGACTGAATGGCACAAAGTGCACTATTCCACACGCGCCATCGGCGGCGCCGGCATCGTCTATTATGAGATGACCTGCGTCTCCCCCGACGGGCGCATCACGCTCGGCTGCCCAGGTCTGTATAATGACGAACAAGAAGCCAAGATGAAGGAGATCAACGACTTCATCCACGAAAACTCCGTCTCCAAAGTCTGCGTGCAGCTGGGCCATGCGGGCCGCAAAGGCTCCACGCAGCTTGGCTGGGAGAAAATTGACCGGCCCATCATTAAAGAAGAGGATAACTGGCCCATCTATGCCGCCAGCGCGCTGCCTTATATCGAAGGCGTCAGCCAATTGCCCATCCCCATGGACCGGGCCAAGATGGATGAAATCAAAGCTGATTTCGTCCAAGCCGCCGAGCGCGCTGAGCGCGCCGGAGCTGACATGATCGAGCTGCACTGCGCCCACGGCTATCTGCTCGCCAGCTTCCTCTCCCCACTTACTAATGAGCGCACGGACGAGTATGGCGGCTCCATTGAAAACCGCATGCGCTATCCGCTGGAAGTCTTCAAAGCCATGCGCGCCGTCTGGCCAGAGCATAAGCCCATGGCCATCCGCATCTCGGCAAGCGATTGGGCGCCCGGCGGCATTACCGAAGAAGACGTCATAACCATCGCGCAAACCTTCTCTGATGCTGGCTGCGACTTGGTTGATACCTCCTCAGGCCAGACGGTGTCCTACGAAAAACCTGTCTATGGCCGTATGTTCCAAGTGCCGTTCGCCGAAGCCATCCGCAACGTCGCCGGCGTGCGCACCATGGCTGTGGGCGCGGTTACCGAGCCAAGCCAAATCAACACCATCGTCGCCTGCCGCCGCGCGGACCTCGTGGCCGTCGCACGCCCGCATATGTTCAACCCCTATTTCGTGCAGCAAGCGGCCGCCTGGTACCAAGTCCCAGAGATGTTCTGGCAGCCCCAATACATGGCGGGCAAGTTCCAAGCGTACCGCGAGGCCGCCAAGACCTGTGAGAAGCAGCTGGAACTCCAGCGCAAAGCCAAGCCCAGCCGTCATGCTGTGGTTGAGCCTTTGAAGCAGGCTGCGGAGTAGGAAAGCGAGCTCTCCCACACGTCATTCCCGTGCTTGCCACGGG
>JBCCDR010000399.1:0-2682 GCA_039030675.1 Pseudomonadota bacterium
TATGATCACCCATGGATTGCCCGATCAAGTCGGGCAATGACGGGCTTGGGCTCAAAATAACAACCGCTTCAAGCGCCAAAAAAAGCCCTGGCACCCGCTCCCATCAATCCACATCCGGCCCGGCCGCGTAACAAGCCCAGACTGCCTGCGACAATTTAGGCAGCAGCATTAGGGACGAAGGCGGGCGACGCATGAGCGGTGGTGTGCAGATTGTTTGGTTTCGCAATGATTTGCGACTTGCAGACCAAGCAGCGCTGACAGCCGCGGCGAGCGCGGGCCCTATTCTTGGCGTTTATTGTTTGGATGATGCCGGCGCAGGCGATTGGGCGCTGGGCGGGGCGCAGCGTTGGTGGCTGCATCACACGTTGTCAGCGCTTGCAAAGGCTCTGGCAGAGTTTGGCGTTCCCTTGGTTTTGCGCCGCGGGCCGGCGGCGGAGCAGCTCGCGGACATTGCGCAAAGCGTGGGCGCGCAGGCCATTCACGCGACCCGGCATTTTGAGCCCTATAATCGCAAGCGCGAAGACGCCATGCTGGCGACCGGACTGCCGCTGAAGCTGCATACGGGCAACTATTTGCGCGCGCCGGAAGAGGTGCGCACGGGCTCGGGCGGGCCTTACAAAGTCTTCACGCCCTATTGGCGTGCAAGCCAAGCGCTGGGTGCGCTCGCTGCGCCGCTGGGTGTCCCAGAGGCTTTGACGGGATATGACGGCGCCGTCCAAAGCGATGCTTTGCAGGACTGGGCTCTGCTGCCGACAGCGCCGGATTGGTCGGGCGGTCTGGGTGAGGCTTGGACGCCGGGGGAGGCGGGCGCGCAGGCGCGTTTGCACGCCCTGTCACCGCAGAAGGTGGCCGCTTATAAAGCCGAGCGGGATTTCCCGGCGGTGGATGGCACGAGCCAGCTCTCGCCGCATTTGCATTTTGGAGAAATCACAGCGCGCCAGGTCTATGCGCAGCTGGCCACCATCATGGAGCTGGATGCCGCTGAACCGCTTATACGCCAGCTGGGCTGGCGGGATTTTTCTCTCTCGTTGCTGCAGTATGCGCCGCATCTGCCTGAGGCAAGCTGGTCGCCTAAATTCAGAGATTTCCCGTGGCGCGAGGACGACGAGGCGCTGGAGCGCTGGCAGAAGGGCCAAACAGGATACCCGATCGTGGACGCTGGCATGCGCCAGCTGTGGCAGACGGGATGGATGCATAACCGCGTGCGCATGATTGTCGCCAGCTTCCTTTGTAAGCATCTGCTGCTGCATTGGCGTCATGGCGAGGATTGGTTTTGGGACACGCTGGTGGATGCGGATTTGGCCAATAATGCAGCCGGCTGGCAATGGGTTGCCGGTTCGGGCGCAGACGCGTCGCCCTACTTCCGCATCTTCAACCCCATCACCCAGTCAGAAAAGTTCGACAAGGGCGGTGATTATATTCGTACGTTTGTGCCTGAACTTGATGGTTTGCCGCTGAAGTACTTGCACGCGCCTTGGACGGCCCCGCAAAACGTACTACAAATGTCAGGGGTGCGCTTGGGGGACACTTATCCAAAACCGATGGTGGACCACAGCCAAGCGCGTCAGCGGGCGCTTGATGCCTATGAGGACGTCAAAGCCGCCTAGCGGCATCGGAATGAGAAGCCAAAGTCGCTGAAGGAAAGGTGCTGCGTTTTGACCCTTCAAGAGAAACCACTTGCGTCTAAAAATATTGCGGTCATTGGGTCCGGCATTGCTGGCCATGGCGCCGCCTGGGCGCTGGCGCGGCACGCCAACGTGACGCTGTATGAAAAAGAAGCGCAGTTTGGCGGCCATGCCCACACGGTTGATGTGGATTGCGGCAGCTACAGCGTGCCCGTCGATATGGGCTTCATCGTTTACAATGAGCTCAACTATCATCACTTGACAGCGCTGTTTGCACATCTGGGTGTTGAGACGGAAGAGTCCAACATGTCCTTCTCCGTGTCGCTGGATGAGGGGCGCTATGAATATAGCGGCGCTGGCGTTGCCGGTGTTTTCGCGCAGAAACGCAACCTGTTTTCGCTGCGGCATATCCATATGCTGCGCCAGCTTTTGCGGTTTTATAAGACCGTCTCAGCCGAGGCCAGCCAGCGCGATTTAACCAAAGTCTCGCTGGGCGAATGGCTGGATGAGATGGCCATGGGCACCTGGTTCCGCGAGCGCCACATCATCCCCATGGCCGCTTGCATATGGTCTGCGTCCGCTCAAGAAATTTTGGATTTTCCGGCTGCTGCTTTTGTGCGCTTCTTTGAAAATCATGGCCTGCTGAAACTCAAAGACAGACCCATGTGGCGCACCGTCTCCGGCGGGTCGCGCCGCTATGTGGAGGCCTTGCATGCGGATATGGTCGGCGCCCGGCACACGGCGTGCCCCGTTAAAGCGGTTGAACGCACCAATGAGGGCGTTGTTGTGCATTCAGAGCAGGGCAGCGCGCTCTATGATGATGTGGTCATCGCGGCCCATGCGGATGATGCTTGTGCGATGCTGGCAACGCCGACTGCTCTGGAAAGCGAAGTCCTGCCTGATTTCCGCTACAGCGAAAATGCCGTCATCCTCCATACCGACACCTCCCTGATGCCTAAGCGGCGCACCATTTGGTCGAGCTGGAATTATGTGGCGCCGTCTAAGATAGACGCTGGCAGGCCCGTGCCGCTGACCTATTGGATGAACCGGCTGCAAA
>JBCCDR010000400.1:0-2668 GCA_039030675.1 Pseudomonadota bacterium
CCCACCACGCCAGGCGCAAAATCTGAAAAGTCGCGATAAAGAGGATCGGTGAAACAGTCCACATAAAGCGGCCAATCCCGGCGATCGACGGCTGTCGCATATTGGATGACAGTGTCGCTAATAAGAAGCCTGTCGCGGATATCGCCTGGCCATAAACGCTCTTCGCTCATCGTGATTTCGCATCCTTTGCAACCAGGTCTTCCAGTGCCTTCACGGCCATCGGCGGCATGCCTGGTTTTTGTTCTATAAGATAATGGTTCATCCAGCGCATGAGGCGGTGCACATAATCGATTTGCGCTGCAGCGTTGCGATTGCCATGGCCTTCGCCAGGGTAGGTGATGAAGCGCACCGGTGCTTTGCTGCGCAGTTTCAGGTTGCGGTACATTTCATAAGACTGGCTGGGGTGAACGCGTGTGTCTTCTTCCCCATGCAAGATCAGCGTCGGTGTTTGCGATTGCCCGGCATAGGCTATCGGCGACACATTGATCATCTTCTGCCAGTTCTCCCACGGCCAACTGCGCGAGTGCACCAGGTACATTTCATTGGGAATGTCCGTGGTGCCAAATTTTGAGATCTGGTTTGAAATCCCCACAAACATGACGGAGGCAGCAAAGTGCTCTGTGAGCTTTGTCGCCGCCCAGGCTGAGGCATAGCCGCCATAGGATCCGCCCGTAATGCCCACACGCTCTTCGTCCACGAGACCATCTGCAACCAAGGCTTTAACAGCGTCAACTAAGTCATTGAATTCCTTGCCGGCATAATCGTTCTGATGTTGCTTAGAAAAGGCGGTGCCGCGGCCGGTGCTGCCGCGGTAATTGGGCTGGAAGACAGCATAGCCTTGGCCGGCCGCAATCTGGATAGGGTCGCCATAGTTGGTATTCCAGCCAAGGGAATCATGTGCTTCAGGACCACCATGCACAACCAGCATGAGCGGCGCACGGCGTTTGCCTTTGCGTTTGAGGGGCTGCGTTAAAACGCCGGAAATGGATTGCCCATCGCGCGCCGTGTAGGTGTAGCTGGCGGCCTGAGCAAAGGCGATCTCTTCCGTCCAGGGATTGTGCTGCGTCCAGCGCGTAAAACCCTCGCCCTCCATCATGAAAAGCGCGCGCGGATGCTCCGGCGCGCTCATGATGGCAGCAACGCGGCCGCCTCCAGCCGCGATGTCGTGCGCAACGCGGCCGGTTTGCGCCATGGTTTGCGTCACGGCGCCATCTTGGGTGAGGATTTCGATCCGGCTTCCTTCACCTTCATGGATCAACGCAATGATGGTGTTGTCAGCCATCCATTCAATATCGACGACAGAGAAGGGCCCGGCGCGCAAGGGGCTTAGGTCGTTGCTGCCAACCCTGCCTTTGTAAAGTGTTGATGCCGACGGGTCATGTTGGTCCACGCCAGCAATGATGGCGAAATCTTTGCCATTTGGCGCAAACCTGAATTGTCCAATTTTCCCAGGGGTTTCAACAACATGGCGCACTTTGCCGCTTCTTGCGCTTAAGATGTGCATGCGCCGTTTCATGAGATCGTCGTCAATATGCGGCGTGGGCGCGAGTGCAACGGCAATCGTTTTGCCGCCGGGCGCAACATACAGGTCTGTCGGATGCCCCTCGACTTTCAGTTGCCTGACTTTCGGTCTTTTGCCGTCGACATCAAGGCGCCAAAGCGTACTGTTCTTGGCGCCTTCTTCATAAATCCGCGCATTAAATCCGCGCTTTAAGAGAGCGTCACGTTTCGCATCCGGCCCGGGTGCTGCGGTAAAAAACAGCGTCTTGCCGTCGGGCGACCAGGCGTACCGTGAGATTGAGGTTCTGTGATCATACAGCACACGCTGGCTGCCACCATCGATGGGAATTTTGTAGAGATTTGTGTCGCTGTCAGAGCCCATTTTGGCCAAAAACGTGATGTATGTGCCATCTGGAGAAAAGCGGATTGCGCTGATGCTTTGCTCGCCTTCCACATAAGCGCGCGCGCCATCTGGGCCAGTGGCCACATAGAGATGGCGGGCAAGGCCGCCATTCTCATCGCCCTCCAATACATTGGGCTTTTTGGTGAGGCCATAAGCGGCGTGCTGTCCGTTCGAACTCACAGCGAGGCCGGACACATGTCTCACTTTCAGCAAGTCAGCGATTTGCATGGGCCGCGTATCGGCGAGAGCTGCGGATGATAGAAACGCACCGATGCAAAGGTGAGCGAGGCAAAACGCATAGAGCAAGTCCTAAATGAGGCTGTAAGAGAGTGACATATCGCTATCGCCTCATCTCCAGCGTTGCAACCTCCCTAAGGCGCGCAAAACGCTGGCGTTCATCTTCTTCACGACCGCCTCACAAAGTTGTGATGCGGCGTGAATGTCGCCGCGGCGTGGTTACCAATATCCTAACTTACGTCGGTACTTTGGGCTCTTAACTCAACCTTTGCGATGCCACAAAGCAGCGACATTTGTGCCAACTTGCAAAAGAGTTCTGCTATGAAACCGAGTTTGACTTTAACCACATTGAAGGTCAGTGCTGCCTCAGCGCTGTGCCTGCTGACCGCTGCCACCGCAGCGCAAGCCGCCACCATCCGCGTGACCGTTGAAAACCTCGCCCCCGTTGACGGCTTTTCTTTAACACCCGTCTATTTAGGCTTCCATGACGGCAGCTTTGATTTGTTTGACGTAGGCGCCGCCGCATCG
>JBCCDR010000401.1:0-2652 GCA_039030675.1 Pseudomonadota bacterium
GGTCGAACTCCTTTCAGCGCTTGTGGTGGCCGCTCTTCTAATGTCACTGCTCAGTTTCACTGTTTGGAGCATTCAAGATCGCCGGACTGCGCTCGCGCAACATGCGCAGCACTTCAAGGCGAAAGAACAATTATCGCACTTCCTGCAATCGGTTCTCGGGAACGCGGCCAGCTATCAACCTGGTGGAACGGACGCATCCTTTTTTCAGGGCACCTCGAAGACCCTGCGCTTTTTTGCCCCTGCGCCAGCAGCGCTCGCGCAGCACGGTTTATTGGAATACAGCATAGACGCATCATCTGAAGATCCGCAGTCCCGCTTGATCATGGTCTCAGCTTTGCCCTGGACGCCTGAGCTTAAGGCCAGTTCGTCGCTGCTCAACGATTTTTCCTATCTTGACTTTGAATATCTAGAGCCCGCCAAAGACGGAGACCCCCCGCAATGGCAAGCCCAATGGGCAGAGCGCGCCGAGCTACCCCAGGCGGTCAAAGTGACTGCCACTCTAAACGCAGAGACCCCAGACACCTTTGAACAACTGGTGATGCTTCATCGCCCCATCGATCCCAAATGCCGTTATGACTCGCTCACCCGGGACTGTGTAAGATGACAGCCCTGCGTATCCCATTTGGCCAAACCTGGTTGCCGCGCTTCAAATCAGGCGTGACCTCTGCCTTTGGCTGGTGGTGCCAACACATGGCATCGCTTTGGCCAGTCTCAGCGCTTTTGACTGATCCTGAGCCAAAAACCACGACAGTCCAACTCAGCGCGGATCAAGGCGTCGAACAGTCTTTGACCCATTGGGATGGCGTCCTGCCCGTCGCTTTGGCCGAGACGTCCGATGGAGCGCTTCAAGCCCTGCGCGGCCTGAGTGGGAATGCTATTACAGTGTTGCTGGATCCGGCGCAGACTTACTTTTGCCAAGCAACGTTCCCCACGGCTGCCCTTAAAGCAGGGTCTGAAGCCGTGGCCTATCATTTGCAAACCGCCTCGCCGCTGCCTCTCGATCAAATTTATTATGATACGCAAAGCCAGGGCGACGGCGATGTTGCCTTGGTTCATATTGCCATCACGCGTCGTGCCACAGTCGATGAGATCGTGCGCTTCTTTGAAACCCATGGTCTTCCGCTCGAGCGCATCGCGGCGACAAAACCCAATGCTGAAGACGATGATCTCAGTTTTTCGTTCTATCAACGTGTCTCCTTTGGCCAGGGTCTGTTTTCTGCGAAGACTGGGCTGGCATTGTTAGCCAGCCTGTTTCTGCTGCCGTTTCTGGCCGCACTCTTATTGTGGTCCTATGGGGCTTTCAAAGCAGCGTCTCTAGACGCCGCGTTGGCAGCCGACAGACAAACCTATGCCAAAGACATCGCCCTCACGCGGCAATTTGATACGCTCAATGCTATTGCGGCCGATTTGGAAACTGCGGCACCACCTGCGCAGCTTGCAAACACGATCGCCGAATTGGCCGCGGCTGTTCCGCAAGAGACGTGGCTGGATCGCGTGTCTTTCGATGGGCGTCAGATCCAGTTCCAGGGTTATAGCAGCAACCCCAATGCCGTGGCAGGGTCGCTGCGCGGGCTGTCTGCTATAACGAACGTGCGATTAGACCGGGTTACGGCAACAGACGGTGATCGCCTTGCGCCGATGTTTTCCATGTCGGCCAACTGGGCTGACTGCTCGAAGGACGACCTATGTTGAGAAAGTCCATGCAGCAAAGCCTCGCCCTGCTCATCACAGCCGCCGTAGTCAGCCTCACCATTCTATGGATTGTTCAGCCCATGTTTGGCGCTGCCGAAGCACAATTCAGACATTACAATAGGCTGGGGTTTGAGGCGCAGCGCATTGAAAGAGCCGTTCAGGCCAACGCCGCGCGCTCAATTGAAGACCTGGCCACACTGGAAGGGGCCCTTACCACACAGGTCTTCAACGCGAGCACCCTCAATAAAGCCCAAAGCGCTTTGCAGAGCCTGGTCTCGACAAGTGTTCAAACCTCCTCCGGCCTATTAAACTCTATGCGTCTCGGCGAAACAAAGGAGCGCAGCAGTGGGCTCACTGCCCTGACGCTCGATGTGACGGCGACACTGCCAGAAGAACAGCTGATGGTGTTCCTTGAGGCGCTCGCACAGGCACCGCAGCGCATCAGCGTGCCCAAATTGACGATCCAGAAGACGTCTTCCTTCGATGATCGCGACACAGACATGACCCTGGACCTGCGCGTGATCGGCTATTGGTTCAGGCCGTCCTCACCAAATGAGCCGCAATCATGAGGCGCGGCGTTGTCATCGGTTTAATGGCCTGCAACGTCCTTGTCGCTCTGGTCACGCTGAATTGGGGACTTGGCCTTATGCAGCCCCGTCCAACCGATGTATCTGCGCCCTTCGCGGCTGCAGACGCTGACCTCAACACATCAAACGCCGCGCTGGATGGGCAAAACAGGGCCCGCTATGCAGCAATGCCGCTGTTTCGCAAAGATCGGGCATTTCCAGCCAAGCCGCAAATGGCCATTGCGCCTGTGGTCAATGCGTCAGGGCCGCCGCAGGCAAGGGGCACCATCTTATCCACCACCCATGAAAAGTGGGTTTTGTTGGTTCATCCCGACACCCAGCTTTTGCAAAAAGTGGCGCTTGGAGGCCAATTCGCAGGCTGGGATGTGGAAGA
>JBCCDR010000402.1:0-2650 GCA_039030675.1 Pseudomonadota bacterium
GGTCATATGGACATCATCAGCCGGGGGCTCAAACTGGTGGATGAATTGGTGATTGGTGTGGCGACCAATCCGTCTAAAAACCCCATGTTCACCCTGGATGAACGCGTTGCCATGGTTGAGCGGGAAACCGCCAATCTTTCCAATGATATCGGCGGCGCGGTTAAGGTGGTCTCCTTTAACTCTCTGCTCATGGACTTTGCTGAAGAGCAGGGCGCGAAAGTGATTGTCCGCGGCCTGCGGGCGGTGTCTGACTTTGAATATGAGTTCCAGATGGCGGGCATGAACCAGCATCTCAACCCGTCGATCGAGACGGTGTTTTTGATGGCCGAAGCAGGCCTGCAGCCTATCGCCTCCCGCCTGGTGAAAGAGATTGCTGTCTACGGCGGCAAGATTGATGACTTTGTCTCCAGCGCCGTTGCGAGCCAGGTCTATGAGCGGGTGCGCGCTTCCAGCTAGCCCTATCGATGCCTTATTGATCACTAGTCTGCCTACGGGGGTTGCACCGGCGGGTAAATTTGATCATGTATCGCCGCAGAGTTTTACGAAAGGACGCACTCGCACATGTTGCGCTTGTTCATCAGTTTCATTTTAGGGGGATGGCTCATGGCCACAGACGCGCAGGCGCAAGACTTGGAAAACACGTTGGTCCTCGAGCTATCGACCGGCGGTAAAGTGCAAATTCTCATGCGTCCGGACCTCGCGCCAGGCCATGTTGAGCGCATTAAGACGCTTACGCGCCAAGGGTTTTATGACGGGATTGTCTTCCACCGGGTGATCGATGGCTTCATGGCGCAAACCGGCGACCCAACCGGGACCGGCGGCGGCGGCTCCGATTTGCCGGACTTGGAAGCTGAATTTAATGATTTTCCGCATCTGCGCGGTGTGACGTCCATGGCGCGGACGAATGCGCCAAACTCGGCCAACAGCCAGTTTTTCATCATGTTCCAGCCCAATTTCGGGCTCGACAATCAATACACTGTCTGGGGCCGCGTTATTGACGGGATGGAATATGCCGATGCCATCAACCGCGGTGAGCCGCCGCAAGACCCTAGCTCAATTGTGAAGGCTTATATTGCAAGCGACCAATAGCTGCTGCTTTGGAGTCAATCTCCTCTGCCGCCGCTATCAGCGGCGGTGACGTCGCATGAGCCTGACGCTTGATGATTTCGATTATCCGCTCGATGATGAGCGGATAGCGCTTTACCCGGCTGACCCGCCAGATACGTCGCGGCTTTTGGTCCTCAAAGGCCAAAGCGCGCCGCAGGACGATACTTTTCTCAACTTGCCGCAGCACCTCAAGCGCGGCGACATCTTGGTTTTCAACGATACCAAGGTCATTCCAGCGCGCTTGTTTGGCACGCGCGGCGAGGCGCGTGTTGAAGTCACGCTCCACCAGCGGCGTCCGGGCGTGCCTGGGGAATGGTTCACGTTTGTAAAGAACGCCAAACGCCTGAAAGAAAACGACCTCGTCGAATTCGGCGATGACTTTCGGGCTAAAGTCGCTCAAAAAATGCCAGACGGTCAGGTGGTTTTGGACTTTCGCGCGTCGGGCGAGAAGCTAGCGGCAAAGCTTGCGGAATATGGGCAAATGCCACTTCCGCCTTACATCGCAAGCCGCCGTCCGGTGACAGAGCAAGATGCGAGCGACTACCAAACCATGTTTGCCAAAAAGCCCGGCGCGGTTGCGGCGCCAACGGCGAGCCTGCATTTCACGCCTAAAGCGATGGCGGGCCTGCAAGAAGCCGGCATTGGCCAGGAGATTGTGACACTCCATGTGGGGGCGGGGACCTTCCTGCCGGTCAAAGTCGACAATATCGACGAGCATAAAATGCACAGCGAGTATGGCGAGATTAGCGGCAACACCGCGCTGCGCCTCATGGCGGCCAAGCACGCAGGTCGGCGCATCATCGCTGTGGGCACAACAGCGCTGCGCGTTTTAGAGGCGGCAACGGACGAGCATGGCATTCTCGCGCCCTTTGCCCAGGAAACTGCGCTCTTTATCCGCCCCGGCTATACATTTCGCTTTGTCGATGGGCTCATCACCAACTTCCATCTGCCAAAATCCACGCTCATCATGCTGGTCAGCGCGCTTATGGGACGCGAGCGCATTTTGTCGGCCTACGCCCATGCCAACGCCCAAAAGTACCGCTTCTTCAGCTATGGCGATGCGTGTCTGATGCTGCCATGACAGCGCCGCGCTTTCAGTTCTCAGTGCACGCCACAGACGGCGCAGCGCGCACGGGCCTCATCGAATTAAGGCGTGGCTCTATCCGGACGCCAGCCTTTATGCCTGTGGGCACGGCTGGAACGGTCAAAGCCATGATGCCGGAGGATGTGGCAGCCACAGGCGCTGACGTTCTCCTCGGCAACACCTATCACCTGATGCTCCGTCCCGGCGCGCAGCGCGTTAAAGCGTTGGGCGGTCTCCATAAGTTCATGGATTGGCGCAAGCCGATTTTGACGGATTCGGGCGGCTATCAAGTGATGTCGCTCACGGGCCTGCGCAAAATGACCGAGGAGGGTGTCACCTTCGCCAGCCATATTGATGGCAGCAAGCATCTCCTCACGCCGGAAAGCAGCATGGCCATACAGCGTGATCTGGGCAGTGATATCATCATGGCCTTTGATGAGTGCACGCCCTATCCGGCAA
>JBCCDR010000403.1:0-2639 GCA_039030675.1 Pseudomonadota bacterium
CAGAGATTCGGCTAACCCCAAGAACACCGAGCAATGGGTTTTCAGGGATTGTGCCAATGTGCATTTGGGAACGCGTTTGGAGCCCTTTGATCTCGTCCAAGAGCGCTTTGACGTCGCCATTCATTATGGGACCCAGGATTGGCCCAATGCGGATCTAACGAAACTCTGTGTTGAAGAGATGGTTGCTGTGGCGTCTCCAACACTCTTGGGTGATGCCGATGAGCTGTCTCCCAACACCATCGCCAAGCAACCGCTTCTGCACCTGGAAAGCCGGCCGACCGCATGGGCAGACTGGCTGGCGCTACACGAGGTGGAAACGCCGACATTGCTGCCAGGAAAGCGGTTTGACCAATTCACGATGGTTATCGCGGCAGCGACTGCTGGTTTGGGCTTCGGTTTATTGCCGAAATATTTGATTGAAGCAGAGCTTGAGACAGGCCAGCTGATCCCAATTTCACAAACGGCCTTAACGACTGAGAATGCCTATTATCTCGCCAGGGCGAGCGGCGTGCGCAGCGCCCATGTCGATGGGTTTATGCGCTGGATCCGTAATCAAATACCGAGCAGGTCAGGACACCTAAATGAGTAAAACTCACTAAAATAGTGATTTATAGAATTATTTTTCACACAAAAGCTGCGCTACCCTTCTCCAACATCGACATGTGAGGGAAGGGCCATGGCCTTAAAAGCGCAAACACACGAGATCCTGGCGCGTCTTGGCGTTCCATTGGGCACCATTACAGAGGGTGACATGACAGTCACCACGCCGGTGACCGGCGACATCATTGCGACTATTCAAAGCCACTCTGTGGAGCAGGCTAACGGCCTGATCGTAGATGCACACCAGGCGTTTTTGACATGGCGCCAGGTGCCCGCTCCAAGGCGCGGGGAGCTGGTCAGGCTCTTGGGGGAAGAGCTGCGTGCGGCCAAAGAGGACTTGGCGCGCTTGGTCACGATCGAAGCTGGGAAAATCCCGTCTGAAGGTCTGGGAGAAGTCCAAGAGATGATTGATATCTGCGACTTTGCCGTTGGCCTCTCCCGGCAGCTCTATGGGCTTACGATTGCGACCGAACGCCCTGGGCACCGGATGATGGAGACTTGGCATCCCTTGGGCGTTGTTGGCGTGATTTCGGCCTTTAACTTTCCCGTGGCTGTGTGGTCGTGGAATGCAGCCCTTGCGTTGGTGTGCGGTAACTCTGTTGTGTGGAAGCCCTCAGAGAAAACGCCTCTCACGGCGATGGCGTGTGAAGCGATCTTCAAGCGGGCGTTGGAGCGGTTTGGCCCAGATGCGCCCAGTGGCTTGCTTGGCCTTATCAATGGTGGACGTGAGATTGGCGAGGCGCTGGTTGATCACCCTAAAGTGCCGCTCGTCTCTGCGACGGGCTCGACACGGATGGGCCGCCAGGTCGGGCCGCGCTTGGCCAAACGCTTTGCCAAATCGATCTTAGAGCTGGGCGGTAACAATGCTGCCATTCTCACGCCTTCAGCCGATATGGAGTTGGCACTGCGGGCGATTGCCTTCTCTGCCATGGGAACAGCCGGCCAGCGCTGTACGACGATGCGACGTTTGTTTGTGCATGAGAGCGTCTATGACGCCTTCGTCCCCCGGCTCAAAGCCGCCTATGAAAGCGTCTCCATCGGCAGTCCGGTCGAAACCGATGCCCTGGTCGGTCCATTGATTGACAGGGCCGCGTTTGACGGCATGCAGGCGGCGCTGGACGCTGCTAAAGCCCAGGGCGGCGCGGTCATTGGTGGTGCGCGTTACGAGTCTGGACATGCGGACGCTTACTATGCGCATCCAGCATTGGTGGAGATGCCGAACCAGAGCGCCATTGTGCTTGAAGAGACGTTCGCGCCGATCCTTTATGTGATGAAATATAGCGATCTGGATGACTGCATCGTTCTGCACAACGCCGTCGGCGCGGGTCTATCGTCCTCCATCTTTACCACCGACGTTCGTCAAGCTGAGCTCTTCATGTCCGCAGCCGGCTCAGATTGCGGCATTGCGAACGTCAACATTGGCACATCGGGCGCTGAGATTGGCGGGGCATTTGGCGGCGAGAAAGAAACCGGCGGCGGGCGCGAGTCCGGGTCGGATGCCTGGAAGGGCTATATGCGGCGCGCCACCAATACCATCAACTATTCTACCCAATTGCCGCTCGCACAGGGCGTCTCCTTCGACATCGATTAGGCCTATCCATGGGGGGCATATTCCAGCCGGCGGGCCGCGTGTCTGCCATTGACGTTTCAGAGATCCTGCAAATTGGCGCGCAGGCGAAAGCCATGCGCGCTGAGGGCAGGCCCGTCATCACACTGGGTGCAGGTGAGCCTGATTTCGATACGCCAGCGCACATTAAGCAAGCGGCCAAAGACGCGATGGATCGCGGCGAGACGAAGTACACGCCGTTGGCGGGGTCGCCGGCGCTGCTGGAGGCTGTGCAGCGCAAGTTCGAGCGGGACAACGGTATCGCCTATGCCCGCGAGGAGGTCTTCAGCGCCGCGGGGGCCAAGCAAATTATCTTCAACGCGTTCATGGCCTGTTTGAATGCCGGCGATGAAGTACTGGTGCCAGCACCCTACTGGACAAGCTACCTGGATATGATTGCGATCTGCGGCGGTGTTGCCCGGGTGCTGCCATG
>JBCCDR010000404.1:0-2627 GCA_039030675.1 Pseudomonadota bacterium
CGCCACAGCTTTTCCTTCGGCCAGTATTTTGACCCCAACCATATGGGCTTTTCAGATTTGCGCGTCATCAATCAGGATGTCGTGGCCCCCAGCGCTGGCTTTGGCACGCATCCCCATCAGGATATGGAAATCCTGACCTATGTGCTCGAAGGTGCGCTCAAGCACGTGGATTCCATGGGCAATGAGCGCGTCCTCAAAGCCGGTGAGTTTCAGCGCATGACGGCCGGGACCGGCGTCACGCATTCTGAAATGAATGCCAGTGATGAGAGCCAAGTGCACTTCCTGCAAATCTGGGTCGAGCCCGATACCAAAGGGCTTGCACCAGGCTATGAAGAGCTCAGCTTGGGCGCTTTGCCGCAAGGGGTCACGCTGATTGCAGCTCCTGGCGTGGGCGATGGCCGCCTGGAAATCCATCAGGACACGCGTATTTTTGCGGGCAAATTGGCAGCCGATGAGCGCGCAACGCTGGACATTGCCACGGGCCGCAAAGTCTGGGTTCAAGGCATCCATGGCGGTTTCACCGTGAACGGCACACGGGTGCGCCCAGGCGATGGTGTCGCGCTCACAGATGTCTCGCAGCTCGACATTGCGGCGCTCGATGATGCCGAGTTTCTGATTTTCGATTTGCGCTAGACAGCTTTGAAAGGCGGGGTTTTCAGCTCCGCCTTTCTTTTTTGATGTCCTCATAGAGCCCAATCACACGCGCAGCGTTTTTACGCCACTTATAGCCACCCTTGGCAATGGTTGCGTAAGAGGCATCCGACAACCGCGCTTGCAGCTGCGGGTCTGCCAGCAGCGCGTCAACACAGCGCGTAAAGGCCTCCTCGTCAGCCGCGTCAAACAGCAGCGCATTGTCGCCCTGCGTTAAGACCTCGCGAATATTGGGCGTGTCCGGCGCCACAACCGGTTTGCCCAGGCCCAGATAATCAAAAAGCTTCAGTGGCGAGGCGTATTCCACCACATCGGGCTGCAGGGCCACATCAAAGGCTGCCACATAGCGCGGCACATCGGCCCGCTCGACGAAGCCTGTGAAATGCACACGCTCATCCACGCCGCGCTCTTTGGCTTGGGCTTCAATGCTCGCCCGTGCCGGCCCATCCCCCACCACCAGCAGCGCTGTCTCCGGCCGCGCTTCAAGCAGAGGCAAGACCCGGTCAATGCCGTGCCACTCGCGGATGAATCCGGTAAAGCCAAGCACCGTCGCGCCGGCGAGCCCGACAGTCTCCTTCGCCTCGTCCACACTTGGCGCCTTGCTAAGCAAGTCCATATTGGCGCCATTGGGGATGACTGTGATGCGTTCAGCCGGCACGCCTTTTTCGGTGACATAGCCGGCGAGCACCTGGGTGACTGGCAGCACCTGATCAGCCGCGCGCCAGATCAGCCCATCGCAAGCCCCAGCCAAGCCCGGCAGCTTCAAAGTGCCATGGCTTTGGCGCTCCTGCGTCAGCGGTGCGTTGACTTCGCTGAGGAACACAATCCCCGTGGTCTTGGCAAGCCACCGCCCTGCCAGCATGAAGGATTGATAGCGCTCATAGAGAAAGTCAGGTCGCTCCCGGCGATACGCAGCGTAGAGCTTCACATAGGCGGGAATGGAATAGATAAGCTCAGCCAGTTCATAAAGCGCGCCTGGCAGATAGGATTTCAGCGTTTTAATAAGGCCGCTGGTCTTACCCATGGCGCCGTCGCTGGCTGCGCCAGGCTCGACCATGACGACCTCATGGCCCGCTGCTTTCCAAGCGTGCACCATCTCATCAATATGGACGCGCTGGCCATCGCGGGAGGCTGTGCGGTGGTGATATAGAATTTTCGCCATGGGTGGGCTAAGCGCTTTGCGTTATCAAGACGGAGCGAACTGTATAGCGACGCAACTGTTTGTGGCTGGTTAAAGGTCTGCGGCTTGCCAGACAAGGATGGACTTATCAGCGATGTGAACGTGACTATCGCGAGTCTCCGCGGTGCTGGGCGCGCAGTATGGCACCGTGCCGTGTCTGAGCGCAGAGCGCTGCGCACCATATCGCGAAAAAGCCCTGTAAACAGAGCCATCTAAGCAGCTTTAAAGGCGCTAGAAAAAAAATCCCGAAAGCTGTTTGACAAGCACAGCGCAAGCTCATATACACCGCCTCCGTCGTCACCGCTGGCGCACCTTTGGTACGAAAGCGTAGCGACATTCCGGCAGATCTGATCGGTTGCGTGTTTCACGCGGTGTGATTTTTTGTCTTTGGTCTTTGACATTGTTTGATTGGAAGGGAAGTGCGGGCGGCGTCCTGTTTTATGGGTGCTATCGCGCGGTCGCGCTACTTGAGCACGTTTAGTGTTTTTGTGGTGTGATTGTTTTGATGGTGCTTTTACACGGATATTGTTCGTCACTTTCTGGATGTTTTTAAGAACGCTAGTTTGGTTTTTTGGTGTGTTCAGGCGCTTTGCGGTGTTTGAGAACGCTGGAAGATCAAGTGACGTGCAGATCTTTGTTTTTAGAAGATCTTTGTAAATTCTTTTTTGGCTCTCAAGTAGCGCGACAGCGCGGTAGAGCCATAAAAGCGAACAAAGGGATTCAAGCTCAATTTGAGAGTTTGATCCTGGCTCAGAACGAACGCTGGCGGCAGGCTTAACACATGCAAGTCGAACGA
>JBCCDR010000405.1:0-2622 GCA_039030675.1 Pseudomonadota bacterium
AAATTAGCCAGGATGCAGAGTAAGGCCTGAATTCTCTTTAGGTCTTGTCTAAATACCACAAGATCTGACCAATGCCTGCCTTTGATTGTACTGCAGGTCAGCACATAGTATTGTTTTGAGCGACCATTTGCCGCTACCGTGATCCTGCTTCGTAAAGTCCGGATCTAAACCTCACTAAAAAAGATGATTATCCTACCATAAAAATTGAATTGCCGAGTTTGGCGGTCCATTGACGTGCAGCTAGGACACCTGGCCGTTGCATAGCTCAATGGGATTTTGCTGTGCATAAAATACTTTGACTCTACCCATCGCTTTCGTGATCGAAGAACACGGATAGGCTCATGGGGATGGCGCTTAAGATTTTGCGCAAGGTGCCAATGGTTGGATTGAGGATCCCTGGTTCGATCTGGGATATGGTGCCGTTGGTGACGCTTGCTTTTTTGATAGCTGCCGCTGCGAAAGCCCATGCGCTTTACGAACGCTTTGCAGGCGCTGCCCGACGTCATTCACATTTACTTCGGCCGATTGCGCCATTCTCATCCCTTCTATTGGCGACTGTTTAGGATGGGAAACAGTAAGCGCCAAAAACCCTTTAGAATCAATCTAGATTTTGTTTCACTTAACGCCTTGCTGCACATGGCCGCCTCCTATTAGAGGTGAGCGATGACCTAAGTCGGGGGGCTAAGCTCGTGGTAACATCAAATTTGAATGTTCATCCCTATTGGATGCCTTTCACCTGCAACCAAGATTTTAAAGCTGCGCCGCGTATCATCACGAAGGCGTTGGGCCATCATTATGAAGCTGAGGATGGGCGGCAGCTGTATGACAGCTTTTCCGGGCTGTGGACCACGGGGCTAGGCCATTGCCATCCGCGCATTGTGGAAGCGGTACAAAACCAAGTTGCGGAGCTGGATTACGCCATGGCCTTCCAAGCCGGGCACCCAAAAGCTTTTGAGCTGGCAAGCCGACTAACCGATATGGCGCCTGACGGCTTTGAGCATGCGTTTTTCTGTAATTCTGGTTCGGAAGCCGCTGACAGTGCTCTTAAAATAGCGCTGGCCTATCACCGGGCCAAAGGCGAGGGGACCCGTACCCGGCTGATTGGCCGTGAGCGTGGGTATCATGGCACCAACTTTGGCGGCATTTCCGTGGGCGGCATGGTCGCTAACCGCAAGGCCTTTAGCCAGAACTTGATCCCCGGCGTGGACCATCTACCGCATACGTTCAATTTGAGCGAGAGCGCGTTTGCCAAAGGCCAGCCCAAATGGGGCGCACACTTGGCAGATGAGCTTGAGCGTCTTTGCGCGCTGCATGATGCCAGCAACATTGCTGCTGTGATTGTTGAGCCTGCCCCTGGCTCTACGGGTATTTTGCCGCCACCGGTTGGCTATCTGCAGCGCCTGCGCGAGATTTGCACGCGCCATGGTATCCTGTTGATCTTTGATGAAGTTATCAATGCTTTTGGGCGGCTTGGCACTGCCTTTTCTGCCGATCGCTTTGGCGTGGTGCCAGACATTATCACGACCGCCAAAGGCATTACCAACGGCGTGATCCCCATGGGCGCGGTGCTGGTGAAAGCAGAGATTTACGACACGATAGTGCAAGGCCCAGCGCATATGGTGGAGCTGTTCCATGGCTACACCTATTCCGGCCATCCCATCGCCGCCGCCGCTGGTCTGGCAACGCTAGAGACCTATGAGGTCGAAGGCAGCTTTGAAGAGGCCCGCAGCTTAGAGCCGATCTTTGAAGAGGCCATTCACAGCTTGGCTGATCACCCTGAGGTCATCGACGTGCGCAACATTGGCCTGATGGGCGCTGTTGAGCTGGCTCCTGGTGCGCAGGGCGTTGGCGCGCGCGGTCTTGCGGTGCATAAACACTGCTTCTGGGAAGAGGATCTCGTCATCCGCAATGGCGGCGACATCCTGCAATTCTCGCCCTTCCTGAACTCCAAACCCAGCGATATCGCCATGACCTTTGAAAAGGTCCGCCGTGCCATCGACGCCGCCCTATAACCCGGCGCAGAAAGACAGTATCATGACGACACAGCTTCAAACCCTCGGCCATTATATCAATGGCGCTGCCGTGGCCGATGACAACCGCCCGGCGCGGGTAACCAACCCTGCAACGGGCGCAGTCACATGCCAAGTCGCCATGGCCTGCGCTGAGACGGTCAACGACGCCGTGGCCGCTGCAGCCGCAGCCTTCCCAGCCTGGCGCGATACGCCGCCGCTGAAACGCGCGCGCATCATGTTCCGCTATAAAGAACTTCTGGAGCGCGATGCTGATGAGATTGCGGCCATGATCACGAGCGAGCATGGTAAGGTGATTGACGATGCCATGGGGGAGTTCATCCGCGGCGTGGAAGTGGTTGAATATGCCTGCGCAGCGCCGGAGCTGCTCAAAGGCGAGCATGCCAAGAATGTGGGCCCTGCCATTGACAGTTGGTCCGAGCATCAACCGCTTGGCGTTGTGGCTGGCATTACCCCGTTCAACTTCCCCGCCATGGTGCCGATGTGGATGTTCCCCATGGCCATCGTTTGCGGCAATACCTTTGTTTTAAAGCCGTCGGAGAAGGATCCGAGTACGGCGCTGAAGCTTGCCGAGCTCCTGACGGAAGCCGGT
>JBCCDR010000406.1:0-2620 GCA_039030675.1 Pseudomonadota bacterium
GCTGGTTTCATAAGCCTTCCGATGGCGTCATGGTGGCCACGCCGACCCTGCGCGATGAATTGGCGGCCAACGGCTTTACCAATTTAAAGCAGTGGTCCCGCGGCGTAGAGCTCTCCCTCTTCAAACCCTATCCCAAGACTGTCCTGCCCGAACTGAACGCGCTGAAACGGCCGCTTTTGACCTACGTGGGCCGGGTTGCGGTTGAGAAAAACATCGGTGCGTTTCTCGACTTGAAACATGACGGCACAAAGATGGTGGTGGGCGACGGCCCGCAGCTTGCGGCCTTAAAGAGCAAATATCCAGACGTGGTGTTCGTGGGCGCAAAAAGCGGGGAAGAGCTGGCCAAGCACTATGCCGCCTCAGATGTCTTCGTGTTTCCGTCAAAGACGGATACCTTTGGCCTGGTCATGCTAGAGGCATTGGCAAGCGGTGTTCCCGTGGCAGCCTACCCTGTTCCAGGACCGCTGGATGTGGTTGGACGCAGCGGCACAGGCGTGTTGCCACACCTCACCAAACCTATCGGCCATCTTGATGAGGATTTGGCGCAGGCCATCACACAGGCGTTGAAGGCAGACCCGGACGACTGCCGGACATACGCAAATAATTTCAGCTGGGAGCAATGCGCTGCGCTGTTCCGGGACAATCTTGTGTGCGCAAGCCATGGCGCTGCTTTGGCGCCCAATGCCCAGGCCATCGCAGCCCAATAAAGGGCGATAGTCCTTGCTAAAGCAGCGCTGCCACTTTATTGCAGCGCAACATTTCACGCATTTTTAAAGGCACAGCCATTGCTTTGCGCAATATTGCTATCATCGCCCACGTTGACCATGGGAAGACCACCTTGGTCGACGCCATGTTCCAGCAATCAGGTCTGTTTCGCAGCAACCAAGCGGTTGCGGAACGTGCCATGGATTCCAATGATCTCGAGCGTGAGCGCGGCATCACCATCCTTGCCAAATGCACATCGGTCAAATGGCAGGATAACCAAATCAACATCATCGATACGCCAGGCCACGCCGACTTTGGCGGGGAAGTCGAGCGCATCTTATCCATGGTCGATGGCGTTGTGCTGCTGGTAGACGCAGCCGAAGGACCAATGCCGCAAACGAAATTTGTGACCGGAAAGGCTTTGTCGCTTGGACTACGCCCAATCGTCGTCATCAACAAAATTGACCGGGCAGACCAGCGCGCCAATGAAGTCCTAGATGAGGTCTTTGAGCTGTTTTTGGCGCTGAATGCGAATGACGAGCAGCTCGATTTCCCCGTCCTGTACGCAAGTGGCCGCAGCGGCTGGGCAACGCCGGAAAGCGATGTGGCTGGCGAAGACCTAAAGCCACTGTTTGAGACCATCATTGCACACGTCCCTGCCCCGGAACCGGCGCAAGCAGACCCCGATGGCTCCAAGCCGTTTTCCATGCTCGTCTCCCTGCTCGCCCGAGACCCCTATGTGGGCCGCATCGTGACGGGCCGCATTGAAACGGGCACGCTGAAGGAAAACATGCCCATCCACGCCCTTGGCCAATCGGGCGATGTGGTTGAGACCGGGAAAGCGACGAAAATCTTCGCTTTTGAAGGCCTGGAGCGCATTCCGGTATCTGAAGCCAAAGCAGGCGATATTATTGCTATTGCGGGGCTGGAGACAGCGACGGTGGCAGACACGATCTCTGAGCCCGCCGTCCAAGACCCGCTCCCAGCAATTCCCATTGACCCGCCAACGCTTGCCATGACGTTCCGCGTCAATGATGGCCCGCTGGCAGGCCGCGAAGGCGATAAGCTCACGTCGCGCGTGTTGCGGGACAGGCTACTGCGCGAAGCGGAAGGCAATGTGGCCATTAAGATCACCGAAACGGCTGAGAAAGACGCATTCGATGTAGCCGGGCGCGGCGAGCTACAGCTGGGCGTGCTTATCGAAACGCTGCGCCGCGAGGGCTTCGAGCTTGTCATCTCGCGTCCCCGCGTTCTCATGAAAAAGGCGGACGACGGCACTGTCCTAGAGCCGATTGAAAACGTGATTGTCGATGTCGATGACGATTACACAGGCGTGGTCGTTGAAAAACTCAGCGAACGCAAATGTGACCTGCAAGACATGCGTCCCTCCGGCGGCGGCAAAACGCGCCTCACCTTCCTCGCACCAGCACGCGGTCTGATTGGTTACCATAGTGAGTTTTTAACCGACACACGCGGCACCGGGCTCATGAACCGAAGCTTCCATGACTTTGCGCCCCATAAAGGCGCCATCCGGGGCCGCCGCGCGGGCGTTTTGATTGCCAATGCTGGCGGTTCTGCAGTGGCCTATGCCCTGTGGACCTTGGAAGAACGCGGCCGCATCATGATCAATCCCGGCGATGCCGTGTATGAAGGGATGATTATTGGCGAGCACAGCCGCGGGAACGACTTGGAAGTCAATCCACTCAAATCAAAGAAGCTCACCAACATCCGCGCGGCAGGCAAAGACGACGCCATTCAGCTGTCAACACCCATGCCCATGCCATTGGAAGCAGCCCTGTCCTATATCAATGATGATGAGCTGGTTGAAGTCACGCCCGAGAGCATTCGCCTGCGCAAACGGTTCCTGATCTCCCATGAGCGAAAAAAGGAAGAGAAGAGAAAATCAGCTGACGCA
>JBCCDR010000407.1:0-2615 GCA_039030675.1 Pseudomonadota bacterium
CATCGATAATGATCACTTTGCCGTCACGCACAATGTAGTCTTTGTCTTTCACAAACATCTGCTGGGCGCGCAGGGCGTTGTTCACATGGTGGACGATGGGCGCATTCTCAAAGTCATAGAGATTGCCCGATTGCAGCAGGCCTTCCTTGGTCAGGATGTCTTCAATCTTCTCCTGACCTTCCTCGGTCAGCAGGATGGAGCGCGCTTTTTCATCCTTTTCGTAGTCTTCCTCAGCCAGCTGCGCCACATAGCCATCGATGGTGACATAGAGCTCTGACTTGTCTTCGGTGGGCCCGGAAATATTGAGGGTGGTCCGCGCTTCATCGATCAGGATGGAATCGACCTCGTCGACAATGGCGAAGTTGAAGGGCCGCTGGACCATGTCTTCCAGGCGGAACTTCATGTTATCGCGCAGATAGTCAAATCCCAGCTCGTTGTTGGTCGCGTAGGTGACGTCCGCGCGGTAAGCCTGGCGGCGCTCTTCATCCGAGCGGCCGGGGATGATGTAGTCTGTGGTGAGGCCTAAAAAGCCGTAGACCTGCCCCATCCATTCCGCATCGCGTTTGGCCAGATAATCGTTGACGGTGACGACGTGCACGCCTTTGCCAGCCAAAGCATTCAAATAGACGGCAAGCGTGGCAACCAGCGTTTTGCCTTCACCCGTGCGCATTTCAGAGATCTCGCCGCGGTGCAGGACGATGCCGCCCACCAGCTGCACATCATAATGCCGCTGGCCCAGCGTGCGTTTGGCTGCTTCGCGCACCGTTGCAAAGGCTTCCGGCAAGAGGTCATCTAAGCTCTCGCCGGCATCATGGCGCTCACGCAGCCAGGGGGTGCGTGCTTTGAGGTCCTCATCGCTGAGCGCAGCGACCTCGTCTTCCAGCGCATTAATCGCTTTGACGTATTTCCCCAGGGAGCGGACGTAGCGGTCGTTCGCGGACCCGAAAATGCGTTTGCCGATGGAGGCGAGCATAGAAGACTTTCTTTTGGTATCTTAAGGCGAGCAACAGTGCTGACACATGCTGACACAGGGGCTTTGCACACATAAGAACCGGCCTTATAGGTGTCAACACACGCCGCAATGCAGGCGTCATACCGTAAGAGAAGTGGACAGTGTGTGAAAAAACTGCCGATTTCGCCGCTGGCGCCTAAAAGCTTTCCAGAAATACCCTCCGTTGACGGCGTCGCGCTGTTCACTGGCCGGGCTGGCTATGCCTATGAAGGCCGCGATGATGTGCTGCTCGCGCTGATGCCAGAAGGGACTGTGAGCGCTGGCGCCTTAACCCAGTCAGCCACCCGCTCGCCGGAAGTTGATTGGTGCCGCACGGCGCTAGACAGCGGCGCAGATAGCCGCGCCCTGTGGGTCAACGCGGGGAATTCAAATGCCTTTACCGGCAGCCGGGGGAAGGCGGCCACGCAGCGCATTAAAGAGCTTTTGGTTGGCCGTGCTGCTGAAAAGGAAGAGCAGATTTATCTGGCCTCCACTGGCGTGATTGGCGAGCCCTTGCCCATCGTCAAGGCGGAATCTGCGGTCGAAGCGCTCACCTCAGCGACGGGGCAGACAAGCTGGCAGGATGCTGCCGGGGCGATCATGACGACGGATACATTTCCAAAAGGCGCGGTCCAGCAGGTGGACACCCCAGACGGCCCCGTGACTATTGCCGGTATCGCCAAAGGCAGCGGCATGATCGCGCCGGATATGGCGACTATGCTGTCCTTTGTCTTCACAGATGCATCGACTGACAAAGCGGCGCTGCAAGACGCGCTGACCGCCGCCGTCGGCGCGAGCTTTAACGCCATCACCGTCGACAGCGACACCTCCACGTCTGACACGCTTCTCGCTTTTGCGACCCAGCAAGGCCCACGCCCGGACACGGCGGCGTTTGCTGAAGCCCTCAAGGCGGTGTGCTTGGATTTAGCGCTGCAGGTTGTGCGCGACGGTGAAGGCGCGCAAAAACTTATCACTGTCGATGTCACCGGTGCTGTCAGTGATGCGTCTGCCAAGCGCGTAGCGCTTGCTGTCGCCAACTCGCCTCTCGTCAAAACCGCCATTGCCGGAGAAGATGCCAACTGGGGCCGCGTTGTCATGGCGGTCGGCAAGGCCGGCGAACCGGCTGATCGCGATAGGCTTTCCATTGCCTTTGGCGGTGTGATGGTCGCGCGTGATGGGATGCGCGTTGAAGGCTATGATGAAACGCCCGTTGCAGCGCATTTGAAAGGCCGCGAGGTGCATGTTGAGATTGCTCTAGGGCTTGGCGAAGGCGTGGCGCGCGTTTGGACCTGCGATCTCACCCACGGCTATATTGATATCAATGCCGATTATCGCAGCTAAAGGCATAAAAAAACGCTGGCCTCCAAAAGGAGACCAGCGCCTATAGAACTCGCTAAACTTCTTAGGAAGTTTTTGCAGCGTCCAAACGACCTTCTGCAATAGCGTCTTTGGTTTGACCAAAGCCGGCGCGCAGTTCGTCGCCCATGGCGCCCATGGCGCCGATGGCTGCGATAGAGACGAGAGCAGCAATCAGACCATACTCAATGGCGGTTGCACCCTTCTCGTCTTTGCGAAGTTTATTTAAGAACTTGAACATTGTAATCTCCTACTTCCAAGCTTGGTA
>JBCCDR010000408.1:0-2604 GCA_039030675.1 Pseudomonadota bacterium
ATCGTGTCTGGCCGGGGTGAGCTGCAGCTTGCTGTGCTGATCGAGACCATGCGGCGCGGCGAGATCGCATAAGCACTGCATATCGCTTATCCATGAGGGTAGCGTTGCCTCTTGAAAAGCACCTTCGCTATCACCGGTTCCCAAATAATCGAGCGTTAGGCTGCAAATCCCGCGATCAGCGAGGGCGCTTTGGGTGAGGGCGAGAAGGCGGCGGCATCTGTTCATCTCTTCGGCAAAGGGCTGCATAATGATGACAGCTGTCTTCACTCTGCGTCGCTGCAGGCCTTTCCACGGCCCTTGGCTAGCTACGAGGCGTGCGCCATTGTCGGTACGGAGAAAAAAGATGTCGCGCGCAGACGCACGCATCCTGCGTTTCGCATCATCAAACGCTTTGGGCATCAACAAACCTGCATAAGGAGCCGAAAGTCAAAAAATCATCGGCGCTGATATCTTCATCTTCAATATAGATGTCGAAATACTCTTCCAGGCCAGCCAGCACGGATGCAACAGCCATGGAGTCCAGTTCTGGCAAGTGCCCAAGCAAAGGAGTGGACGCGTCAAAACTGTCCGCCCGGCTGCCAAGTTGCAGGGTTTCGCGCAACACGGCCTGAACGCCTTGCTCAATGGAAGAGCTCTTGTCTTGCTGCTCGAGTGTCATCGCTTTGCAACCGCCTTTATCAATAAGATATGCGTTCTGTTTCAGGAGTGTTAAACCCCTAAGCGTTATCGAACCGTTTACCACAGACCGCCATGACACAGGCTATGATTCAGCGACCAGATAACACGGCAGCCTCAAAGCCAGGTCGTCTTACCGCCTTGCGGCAAGGTATACGCGAAGTCGGGCTTTGGGCCACAGCGATTTATGCGCTTTCCAAAGCGTTGCAAGTCCTGCGTTGGGGCCGTGCTGTGCATTATGAGATTTTGGCGGTGGACTTAAGGCAAATCCAAGCCCCACCGGCATCAAAGAATGTCAGTGAGCAGCGTTTTATGCGTCTTAAACGCGACGACCCTTTTTTCAGTGGCATTGATGCGGCGCAGGATGAGATTGCCCGCAGGCTCGGCCAAGGCAGTTTGTGCAGTGCGCTGATAAAAAAGGATCAAGCCGTCGCTTGGATTTGGCATCATCAAGGCGCGTTTGACGAAGATGAGGTCCGCGCACGTTTTGCCCTTCCAGGCGATGCAGTTTGGGATTTTGGCGTGTTCATCCCGGTTGCGGCCCGCGGTGGCCGTACGTTGCTGCACCTGTGGCAGCACTATGCGGTTGCCGTGTCGCAAGAGGGTAAAAACTGGTCTGTTAGCCGCATTGGCGTTCACAACCGCAGTTCGCTCAGGGCGCACAAGAGATTGCCGCACCGCTCGCTCGGGCATTGCTCTTTCATTCAATTAGGGCGATTTCAATTATCTGTGTCTACACTCTCGCCGCGTGTGTCATTTTGCTCTTCGCGCGATGATGCCCCCGTTTTTGATATCGCTGATCCGTTGTAAATGCCGTCTTCCCTTCCTCATTCTCCAGCTGCGTCGCTTGAAAACGATCAGGATTTGACATGGCCGCAAGGCCAGAACGCGCCTGATCCTGGGCGGTTTGAGATGAGCATTGATACGCTGGTGCGTTTGGCAGCGGCGCGTTCGGGTGAGGCCGCAGCGGTGCTTTGGCGCGACCAAACCATCTCATATGCTGCCTTAGATCAGCATATAGACTGTTGTGCCGCGACCTTGATTGACAGGTTTGCCGAGACAAATGCCGATCATCTCGCAGGCCAGCGCTTCGGCATCAGCGTCAAAAAAGATCCCGCAAACCTAATTTTGTTTTTCGCCATATTGCGAGCAGGGGGCATCGCCGTGCCGCTCAATCCGGCCCTGAAGGCCGAGCAATGGGCGTATATCGCTGCCAATTGTGACATGACCGCGGGCTTCGTGTCCGAGGCGCAATGCGAGGCGCTCAAGGGAGAGACAGCCTGGTCTCCCATCGTTTCAGGTGACCCAAGCGGCGCGCTTAAAGCTCTAAGCGATGAGGCCGCTTTTGACGGCCAGGTGTTTTGCCAGTGCCAGCCCAAAGACACGGCGATCCTCTTTTACACCTCTGGCAGCACGGGCCACCCGAAAGGCGTGATGGTCTCACACCATGCAAATGTGCTGGGCGCTGCCTCGGTCGGGCATTATCTGCAGCTGCGCCCTGATGACCGCATTTTAACGGTGCTTCCCCTGAGTTTCGATTATGGCTTCAATCAGATCACGTCCAGCTGGCTGGCTGGCGCGGCGGTGGTGTTGCATGACTATTTCCTCGCCAGTGACGTGCCGAAAATGGTGGCGAAATCGGGCGTGACGGGGTTGGCCGCCGTGCCCCCGTTATGGCATCTGCTGCTCGCCAAGCCTTGGCCGCAAGAGGCCGCCGCATCGCTGCGGTTTGTCACGAACTCCGGAGGAACGCTGAGCCAAGATTTGCAAGCCAAGATGCGCTCTGTGTTCCCAAATGCGGACATTTACGCCATGTATGGCCTCACCGAAGCGTTTCGCTCCACAGTCATGCCGCCAGGGCGCCTGGCCTCCAAACCAACATCGATTGGCCAGGCCATTCCCTTTGCAAAGGTTGCCGCAATGCTGCCG
>JBCCDR010000409.1:0-2586 GCA_039030675.1 Pseudomonadota bacterium
GAAAAATGGCATCGGTCTTACTTATACGTTCGCGCTGTTTGCTGGCTTCTATTATTGGTTCAGCAAAATGACGGGCAAGCCCTACAATGAGTTCCTCGGCAAGCTGCACTTCTATGTGATGTTTGTGGGCGTGAACCTCATCTTCTTCCCGCAGCACTTCTTGGGGCTGAATGGCATGCCGCGGCGCATTCCTGATTATCCCGATGCCTTTGCGTATTGGAATATGGTCTCCAGCTGGGGCTACCGCATCACCATCATCGCGGTCTTCATCTGGATTGTGAATGTGGCCATCTCGCTTGCGTCTAAGAAGCGCGTGGCAGAAAACCCATGGGGCGAAGGCGCAACGACGCTGGAATGGACACTCTCCAGCCCGCCGCCGTTCCACCAGTTTGAAGACCTGCCCAAAATCAAATAGGGCAGCGCTTGTAAGCAAACGCAGTGGCGGCAGGGACGGACATCAGATCTGGCCCTGCCGCTCTTTTATAACCGAAAGGCAGCAGCACATATGGAAGACCTGGCGATACGGCTGACAGGACAAGGCGCAGCAGCGCCAGCTGCCGCGCGCCCGGTCGACCTCTCCACGTGGCGCGACTATGTGGATTTGCTTAAACCCCGCGTCATGATGCTTGTGGTCTTTACCGGTATCGCCGGCATGGTGGCCGCCCCTGGTGCGCTCACCGGCGCCATCCATCCCATCATCGCCTTCTCCGCCATTTTAGCGCTCACCTTCGGTGCAGGCGCTGCGGGCGCCATCAACATGTGGTTTGACCGCGATATCGATGGGATTATGACGCGCACAGCCACACGCCCCATCCCCGCTGGCCGCGTGGCGCCGGATGCCGGGCTCACCTTTTCAATCTTCATGGCGGCCGCCTCGGTGTTTGTCATGGGCATGGCGGTCAATTGGTTTGCTGCGGGGCTTTTGGCCTTTGCCATCTGGTTTTATGCCGTCTTCTACACCATGTGGCTCAAGCGCCGCACACCCCAAAACATCGTCATCGGCGGCGCAGCAGGCGCCTTCCCGCCATTGATTGGCTGGGCCGCTGTCACGGGCGATGTGTCGCTTCTGCCCGCTTTGCTGTTTGCCATCATCTTCCTGTGGACCCCGCCGCATTTCTGGGCGCTCGCTTTGGTGGCCAAGACAGATTACGGCGCCGCGGGCGTGCCTATGCTGCCCAATGTGGCTGGCAAGGCGGCAACGCGCAGGCAAATCCTTGGCTACACAATCGTGCTCGCTATCGTCTCCGTGCTGCCCTGGTTCTTAGGATACACCGGCGCCATCTACGGCATCGCAGCCAGCGTGCTGGGCGGCCTCTACTGCATCTCCAGCCTGGAAATCTTCACCCGCAAAACCGCCTCAGCAGCCTGGCGCGGCTTCGGCTATTCCATCTTCTACCTCTTCGCCCTGTTTGGCGCGTTGATTGTGGATAAAGCGGGATTGCCGCTATGACCCCAGAAGAAAAAGCCGCGTATTATGAAAGCCGGAAAGGCCGCAACAAAGCCATTGGGCTGGGCCTGGCTGGTGTATGCGTGCTGTTCTTCCTGGTCACAATTGTGAAGCTGGGGGTCATCTAGTGGCTGCGGCGCAAACCTTAGGCGAGAAAAACAAGCGCACCGCATTTATTGCGCTGAGCGTTGTGCTTGCCATGGTGGGCATGAGTTATGCCGCTGTGCCGCTCTACGATACATTTTGCAAAATCACCGGCTTTGGCGGGACGACGCAAGTGGCGACGGCCGATGACCCTGGCCATCAGGTCCTAGACCGCACGGTGAAGGTCCGTTTTTCCGCCTCAACACATCGCGACATGCCGTGGGAATTCAAGCCCATTGATCGGCTTGTGGACGTCAAGCTGGGCGAAGACAATCTCATTCATTATGAGGCCTATAACCCCACATCAAAGCCTGTGGTGGGGACGGCGACGTTTAATGTGACGCCGTTCAAAGCGGGCCCTTATTTTTCAAAAATCGAGTGCTTTTGCTTCCAGGAGCAAGTGCTTCAGCCCGGTGAGCGGGTGAAAATGCCCGTCCTGTTTTACGTGGATTCACGCATGGATGGCGACACGGGCATGGATAACGTCTCAGAAATTACTTTGAACTATACGTTCTTTGTCATGGAAGAGGAAACTGCAGCGTTGCAGGGCCGCTAAAGCTGGCTTAGAACGCTTAAAAAACCAGGTGATCTCGGAGAGGGTGGTCTAAAAAATGGCAGGCACAAAAACACACGATTATCATATTCTCCCGCCCAGTCGCTGGCCGTTTGTCGGCGCCACCGCGGCGCTGGTCATGCTGATTGGCGCTGTCTTCATGATGCGCGATTCTGGCGCTGGCATGTGGGCCTTTTATTTAGGCCTGGCTGGCGTGCTTTTCACCATGTTTGGCTGGTGGTCTGATGTGCGCGATGAGGCCAATGGCGGGGATCATACGCCGGTGGTTCAGCTGCACCATCGCTATGGCATGCTTCTGTTCATTGCCTCTGAAGTCATGTTCTTCGTTGCCTGGTTCTGGGCGTATTTTAATGCTGCCCTGTTCCCGACCCAGGAGATTGGCGGCACCTGGCCGCCCCAAGGCATTGAAACGTTTGACCCC
>JBCCDR010000410.1:0-2580 GCA_039030675.1 Pseudomonadota bacterium
GTGTTTTGGCCGCTATGACGGAGCAATGGAGCCTTAAAGATCAAGACCGCAAACAGGCGACCGCCCGCGCAACAGCATTTGCGCAAAGGCTGCGCACCTCCTCGCGGCAAAGCCCCATGGAAGCTTTTTTAAGCCAATATGGCCTGTCAACGCAGGAGGGGGTGGCCCTGATGTGTCTGGCCGAGGCACTGCTGCGGGTGCCTGATACAGACACTGTGGATGCGCTGATCGAAGACAAGATCTCCCCCCACAGCTGGGCGGAACATTTGGGCAAAGCCAGCTCACCGCTGGTGAACGCGTCGACTTGGGCGCTGATGTTCACCGGGAAAGTGCTTGAGGGCGATGGCGACCCAGGCCTGGCGCAGGTGCTGCGCGGCGCCATCAAACGTCTTGGCGAGCCCGTCATTCGCTTGGCCGTCCAGCAAGCCATGAAGGTGCTTGGCCAGCAGTTTGTGCTTGGACGCTCAATTGCTGAAGCGCAGGATAACGCGCGCGAAAATGAGCGCCAAGGCTATTGCTACAGCTATGACATGCTCGGCGAAGCGGCCATGACGGCGGCGGATGCGCAGCGCTATTTTGCCGAATACAGCAAAGCGATTGCAGCCATTGCACAGTCAGCGACATCCACCGATGTGCGCCATAACCCCGGCATTTCCATCAAGCTCTCAGCCCTGCATCCGCGCTATGATGCCCTGCAGAAGGGCCGCGTGATGGACCAGTTGGTTCCCCGGGTGCGCGCGCTTGCCAAGGCCGCCGCCAAAGCGCGTATCGGCTTTAACATTGATGCGGAGGAAGCTGACCGTTTGGAGCTCTCCCTTGACGTGATTGAGGCTGTCCTGCGCGATCCAGCGCTGGCTGGCTGGGGTGGTTTTGGCGTTGTGGTACAGGCTTATTCCAAGCGTGCTTTGGGTGTGATTGACTGGCTGCAAGCTCTGGCCGAAACGCTGGACCGGCGCATCATGGTGCGGCTCGTGAAAGGGGCCTATTGGGACACTGAGATCAAGCATGCTCAGGAGGAAGGGCAGAGCGATTATCCCGTGTTCACCCGTAAGGCCCATACAGACGCAGCCTATCTGTCCTGCGCGCGCCGGCTGCTGGCGGCCGATCGGCTGTATCCCCAATTCGCCACACACAATGCCCACACCATCGCCGCCATTCTCACCATGGCGAAAGACACGCAAGGCTATGAGTTTCAGCGGCTCCATGGCATGGGGGAAGAGCTTCATGCGATTGCCGTGCAAGACCATGGCGCGCTGTGCCGGATCTATGCGCCAGTTGGGGCCCATAAGGATTTGCTGGCTTATCTGGTGCGCCGCCTCTTGGAAAACGGTGCCAACTCGTCATTCGTGAATCAAATCACGGATACGGATGTCCCACTCGCCGATGTGGTCGCTGACCCGTTTGACGTCCAGCCGCTGCAGACGCCTCTGCCCAAACCAGAGGCTCTGTTCGCGCCAGTCCGCGTCAATTCGCGCGGCTGGGATCTGCGCGCGCCCGATGGGGCTGCCAGCTACGATGCGGCCCGCCGTGCTTTCGTGCAGCATCGCTGGCAGGCCGCTCCCCTTGCCGCTGGTGTGGCTGGGATGGGCATGCGCCAGACCATCACTAACCCAGCAAATCCAAACGAGATGGTGGGCACCTGTATTGACGCGGCTGAGGAAGACGTCGCTCAGGCCATTGCAAACGCCGTTCCCTGGGCGGCCTCGGCGAAAGAACGCGCAGATGTGCTGCGCAGAGCGGCGGATGTGTATGAGGCGGAAGCCGGCGAGATTTTTGCGTTGCTGGCAAGGGAAGCGGGCAAGACAGCGCCTGATGCCGTGTCAGAGCTGCGTGAAGCGGTTGATTTTCTGCGCTTTTATGCCGTCGAGGCAGAGCGCTTGTCGCCCGCAAAGCCGCGCGGGATTTTCACCTGCATCTCGCCTTGGAACTTCCCGCTGGCGATCTTCACCGGGCAGGTGGCCGCGGCATTGGCCGCTGGAAACGCTGTGCTGGCAAAACCGGCTGAGCAGACACCGCTCATTGCCTTTGTGGCCACCCAATTGATGCACAGGGCAGGCGTTCCCCAAGCAGCGCTGCAGCTGCTCCCCGGGCCAGGACAGAGCGTCGGCGCGCAGCTGGTGAGCGACCCGCGGATTAATGGCGTGTGCTTTACCGGCTCCACGGCTACAGCACAGACAATCCATTCCGCCATGGCTGAGCATTTGGACCCTAGCGCCCCTTTGATCGCGGAAACCGGCGGTCTGAATGCCATGATTGTGGATTCAACGGCGCTGCTTGAACAAGCGGTTGGAGATACTGTCATGTCCGCGTTTCAATCGGCTGGGCAGCGCTGCTCTGCGCTGCGCGTCCTCTATGTGCAGGAGGATATTGCCGAGCCATTTCTTACGATGCTGTATGGCGCGATGGATGAGCTCAGCCTTGGCGCGCCATGGACGTTTGAGTCTGACATTGGGCCGGTCATTGGCTCCGATGCCCAGCGTGCGATTGCCGCTTACATCGAGGATGCTCGGCGTGACGGGCGGCTGTTGAAGCAGCTAGAGGCGCCGGTAGATGGCCACTATGTTGGCCCAAGCGTCATCA
>JBCCDR010000411.1:0-2566 GCA_039030675.1 Pseudomonadota bacterium
AACCCGTTGGGCCCACAGCCATCCAAGAGCAGCTCACCGAAGAGGAAGACGAAGGCTTCAATATTCTCGGACGTTGGTCGCGCTCGTTCACTGCCGATAGCAAGCTCACCGTACAGGCGTTTTATGATTGGGGCCGCCGCACAGAATTTGGTGCCGATTTCGACTATACAGCGATCGATCTCGATATCTCTCACTACTTTTCCTGGGGCGACAGATTTGAAACGGTATGGGGCGTTGGCTATCGCTCCATCGAGGACTCCGTTACGGGCAGCGGTTTTTTCACCTTCGCTGAGCCGGAGTTCCAAGCCGACCTTTTCAGTGGCTTTGTGCAGCAAGATGCCCACTTCCTAGACGGCCGCCTGCGCATTTCACTTGGCTCAAAGTTCGAGCACAACGACTTTACAGGTTTTGAGATACAGCCCAGCGCGCGCGCTATTTGGGTGGATGAGAATAACTGGAGCCTTTGGGGCGCCGTGTCGCGCGCGGTGCGGACACCCTCGCGCTTTGAGACATCGCTCGACTTTGATCTGGGCATCACCCAGGCCGATCCAGCTGCAGGCGTCTTCCTGCCCGTCCAAAGCGCGCTGGTGGGCGATCCAACGCTCGAAGCGGAAGACCTTCTTGCCTTTGAGATTGGTTGGCGCAAAACCTGGGGCCCAAAGCTCAGTGTCGACCTGTCTGCCTACTTCAATGACTATA
This sequence comes from Pseudomonadota bacterium, assembly GCA_039030675.1. Lineage (GTDB taxonomy): Bacteria > Pseudomonadota > Alphaproteobacteria > Sphingomonadales > CAKZYD01 > CAKZYD01. The sequence goes on from JBCCDR010000411.1 coordinate 700, forward strand.
AAAACCTGGTCATTATTAGTTTTGCCGAACCCAATGTACTCACCGGCCCATTTGGCCCCGGCGGGACTTTTGTCCCGTTCCTGGTCGAACAAGACCTGCCCATACAAAATGGCCGTGAAGGCCAAGTCTATGGCCTTGAAGCCAATGTTCGCTGGGATGTCAGTGACCGCTGGAAATTGCTCATCGTCGGCGACGTGAAAGACTTTTCCTTCGACGATATTATTGGCGATACAACAGGCCTCTTGCAGTCCTTCCAGGGCCTCAGCCCCAACTATCAATTCACCATTCGCTCGGACTATCAAGTGACAGACGAGGTGCTCGCCGTTGTGACCGCGCGCCGTGTGGGCGAGCTAGAAGGCAGCCCAACACCCGGATACACCGATTTAGACATACGGCTCTCCTATCGGCCGCGGCCTCAAATAGAGGTTGGCATCCTGGCGGAAAACCTCCTCTCTGCAAGCCGGCAAGAGTTTGCATCCCAGCTGTACCCAGCGCCCTTTGGCCAGGTCGAACGCCGCGTTTCAGCCTCCATCGCGTTTCGGTTTTAAGGGGGCAGATGATGACCTTGCCTCCCATCATAACCAGCGCCTTTATCAGGCTCATAGCGCTGTGCGCGCTCTGCTTAAGCCTTGCGCCAAGCGTCATAAGCGCGGCCCATGCGCAGTCAACACGCGATCAGCAGGTCGCCGCTGCTATGATTTATAACTTCGCGCGCTTTACGCGCTGGCCTGACGGCGCTTTTGGTCAAGATACGGCCTTCCGTATCTGTGTTGATGCCGAGGAAGCTCTGGCGCCCGCACTAACCGCTCTGGAAGCGCGCAAGCTCAAAGGGCGCAGCATTCGCATCGCGCAAACGAATACCGGCGAAACGCCTAGCGACTGCCATATGCGGCTCATCCGCAGCGACATGGACACGTCGACACCCTCGCCAAACGTTCTCTACGTCGCGCTTGAAGAAGGGGCTGCCCCAACGGCGGCGATGCTCGAGCTGGTGAAAGTCGGGCGCCAAACACGTTTCGTCGCCAACCCCTCGCTGGCACGGAAAACCGGCCTGCAACTCAGCTCCAAGCTTATCGACCTGGCCATCCAAGTGAAGTGATCCGGCTTTTGCGTTAATTTGGGCAACTGTAGATTAAACACAGCGCCCATGGCCCTGAGCACAAAGGCTGCCGCAAAACCGCATGCCAGGGCCTAGCTATCGCTAAATCCTAAAAACAAAAGCCCGCTGGTGCTAGCGCGCCGGGCAGAGCAAATACGTCTCTCGTGAAGCCTGCGGCCATTTTTTCTTTGTGCAGTTATTGTTATCTTGATATCAAAATAAAAATTAAACGTTACTTCGTTTGAGGGATACGCCGTGTTTTACGTTTCTGAGCAGATGGTCAAAGACCTAGTTGCACAATCACAAGTGACTGAAGTCGTGGCGGATGCCTTTGTTGCACTTGCCGATGGCAAGGCGGACTGTTGGCCCATTGTGCGTGAAGTCCTGGGCTATGCGGATGCTATTTTTGGCTTCAAATCCGGCTTTGATCGCTCCTTGCCTGCCATGGGGGTGAAGGCAGGCGGCCTATGGCCCGGTAATGCCGCAAAAGGGGTTCCTAACCACCAATCAACCGTTGTGTTGTTCGATGAGGATTCTGGTGCGCCCAAAGCACTCATTCGCGCAACGTATCTGACAGCTTTGCGGACAGCGGCGGCAAGTGCACTGTCTATTCGGCACCTTGCCCGCACCGATGCGAAAACCCTTGGTATCATTGGCGCTGGCGGACAAGGGTATCCCCAAGTCCTGGCAGCGCTTAACGAGCGGTCGTTTGAAACCGTGTATGTATACGACCCGAATGCAGACAATGCTGCTGGGCTAGCGGAGAAA
>JBCCDR010000412.1:0-2564 GCA_039030675.1 Pseudomonadota bacterium
GGCGATCCGTGCTGCAGATGTTTTGAGTTCAGCGCTGCTGGAGCGGACAGCCTCTCAGCCTGAACTGCGGGCGACATTGGCGGGCTGCAGCCATTTCTCGCCTTTTTTGAAAAGCCTCTTAGAACGCCATACGGATTTCATTTTAGAAAGCGCATCCCAGCCCTGTGCTGCGGTGATCGCGGGCGAATTAGCAGATTTATCACAGCCGTTCGACAGCCAATTGGCGCTGCGAACGAGGCTGCGCCAAACACGCCAACGCCTCATGCTGCTGCTCGGGCTTGCGGACTGCGGCGGGGTCATCGACTTACCCCAGCTCACAAAGGCGCTGTCAGACCTGGCCGATCAAGCGCTGGAAGCCAGTTTGCGATTTGAATTAGGCCAGCTTGCGCAAAAGGGAGACTTGGACGAAGCGAGCGCTGCGCCTGAGACCTGCGGCATTGGCGTGCTGGCCCTTGGAAAGCTCGGCGGGCAGGAACTCAACTACTCCAGCGATATCGATATCGTCGCGTTCTTTGATCCAGAGCGCTTTAGCTATTGCGGCCGCAAAGACCAGAAGAGTGCTGCGGTTCACCTGATGCGCAACACCTTTGGGCATTTAAGCGCGCGCACCGCCGAGGGCTTTGTCTTCAGGATCGATCTGCGCTTGCGGCCTGACCCAAGCAGCACGCCTATTGTGATGACGCTGGATGCGGCGGAAACCTACTACCAAAGCCAAGGTCGCACATGGGAACGCGCCGCGCTCATTAAAGCGCGCCATAGCTGCGGCGATGCGGCGGTTACGGCCGACTTTCTTGAGCGCATACAGCCCTTTGTCTGGCGGCGCCATTTAGACTATGCCGCCATCGACGACGTGCACGCCATGAAACAGCGCGTCCACGCGCATCACCAGCATGATGAAGCCGAACCCACAGGGCTTGGCTATGACGTCAAACTTGGCCATGGCGGCATTCGCGAGATCGAGTTTTTTGCGCAGATACAACAGCTCATCATGGGTGGGCGCCGGCCAGACTTGCAGACCAAAGCCACCTGCGATGTGCTTACAGCGCTGCGGGAGGCCGGTGATTTAAGTGCGGAAGATCACGCAGCCTTAATCAATGCCTATGGCTTCTTCCGGCAAACGGAGCACCGGCTGCAGATGGTGCAGGATGAGCAAACCCATTGCCTGCCCGATGAGATGGCGGGCGCAGAGGCGATTGCACAGTTTCAAGGCTTGCCGACGGCGCAAGCACTGTTTGCGGCTTTGCAGAGCCACAGAGAAGCTGTCTCCAGGTTGTTTGATGCGCTTTTGGGCGAGGATGAGGCCCCGCAGACGGACATCACGCTTGTCGATCTATCTGACAAAACCCGCGCCGCTGTGGAGCGCTGGCACAAAGGCGGCTACCGCGCCATGGCAAGCGCGCGGGCACGGGCCTTGTTTGAAGGGGTCTTGCCCGATCTCCTCAAAGCCTTCGACCAGACGCCAGACCCAGGCGAAACGGCGCTCATCTTTGATACCTTCATTGAGCAATTGCCCGCCGGGGTGCAGATTTTCTCATTGCTGGATGCAAACCGCGCTTTGATTCCGTTGATGGCGAATATCATGGGGCAATCGCCCGAATTGGCTGCGCAGCTCACACGCCGGCCAGCGTTGTTTGAAGGCTTGATTGATGAGCCGCTCACCACGCCCATTCCCGGCAAGGCAGGCCTGGCAGAGGATCTGCAGGTGAGCTTAGCAGCGGCGCAAGACTATGAAAGCACGCTCGATCTGATGCGCATTTGGAATGGCGAGGTGCGTTTCCAAGCCGGGGCGCGTCTGCTGGAAGGCTTGGCGAGCCCCGCGCAAACACGCGCCGCCTATAGCGATATCGCCGACGTCGCACTGCCAACATTGCTTGAGGCCGCCCAGGAAGACTTTGCCCGCCAACATGGCACCATAGAGGGTAGCATGTTTGGGATTGTTGCGCTGGGCAGTTTTGGTGCACGCGAGCTGGTAACAGCCTCCGATTTGGATTTGACGTTTCTCTACACAGCGGACGACCCCAGCGCCCAGTCAAGCGGCCCGCGCCCACTGCCGGTCAACAGCTATTTCGCGCGCCTCGCGCAGCGCGTGATCACGGGGCTGACCAGCCTGACCAGCGAGGGGCGTCTCTATGATGTCGATATGCGTCTGCGGCCCAGCGGGCGCAGCGGCATCATCGCTGTCTCGCTGGATGCCTTCACAGCCTATCACCAAAGCGCCGCTTGGATTTGGGAACGCATGAGCCTCACCAAATCGCGCTTCGTTGCCGGGCCGCCGGCGCTAGAAGCCGCTTTCCAAACAAAACGCGCTGACATCTTAAGCAGCGCGGTGCCTGAGAAAGAGTTGCTGCAGGCGTTGTGGGACATGCGCGGCAAGCTCTATGCGACCATGCCCAAAGGGCTAGGGCCCTGGGCGTTTAAGGGCGGCGATGGCGGCCTGCGCGATGCTGATTTTTTGGTCGAAGGCTTGGCATTAAAGGCCGGCGCCTCTGACGGCGAGGCCTATAGCTGGGAGGCCTGGTGGGGCGATCATGGGCCAGCAAGTCACAGCGCGGTCGCCGAGGCCA
>JBCCDR010000413.1:0-2564 GCA_039030675.1 Pseudomonadota bacterium
AAGCGACGGCTTTTGCAAAGCCCATGAAGGTGGTCGGCGTTGCGATGAGAACCTTCTGCTTCAGCCCGAAATCAAGCAGCTCAGGGTCCTTTTCAACGGCCAGTGAAAACAGGTTCTCATTGGGCAAAAACAAAACGACGAAATCCGGCGCGGTTTCAAGGGCGTCCCAATAGCGTTTGCTCGACAGCTGTTTAACGTGCTCACGCACCTGCCGCGCATGGTCAGCCAGCAGGGCTTCGCGCTCCTCATCGCTGGTGGCGTCAAGCGAATCCAGATAGGCAGACATGGACGCCTTTGCATCCACCACAATTGTGCGGTCACCAGGCAAACGGATCGTCGCATCAGGCAGCTGGCGTTTCTCCCCGCCATCGACGCTGACCTGCGTTTGAAAATCGACATATTCAGCCATGCCGCACAGCTCCATGATATTTTGGAGCTGATGTTCCCCCCAGCGCCCGCGCGCTTTGGGCGAAGCGCGCATGGCCAGCGACAGTTTTGCCGCTTCTGAACGCACTTCTTGCTGGGCGGAGGCCACATGTTTGAGTTCAGCGCTCAGCGCCCCATAGGCCTCCTGCCGCGCTTTTTCGACCTGGTTGAGCCCTTGTTCATACCGTTTGAGCGTATCTTTCACCGGCTCAAGCATCTGGTGAATCGCTTTGCTGCGGGTCTCCAACTCTGCCTGGGCCCCTTGGCGGTGTTTCACAAAGGTCTCGTTAGCAAGATCAAGGAATGCCTTCCGATTAGAATGCAGAGCTTGATTGGCCATCACGTCAAACTGCTTTTGCATATCCTCACGCAGTGCCGTCAAATGCGCGATTTCCTGCTGCATCGCCTCTTCTTTAGCGGCTGTTTTCGCTTCCAAAGCCGCATGACTTGCCTGGCTTTGTGCCAGAGTGTTCTGCAGCGCCTCATGGGCAGGACGCAGACGCTCAAGCTCCTCAGCCTTTGCCGCTTGCGTGTGCAAGGCCGCCATTGCGTCTTCAAGGCGGGATTTGTCGGTTGCGGCGTCTTGATGCGCATCCTCGAGCGCCATTTGCAGGTCGCGCACAGCCCGGCCGCGGTAGAAAAACGCCACGCCTATAACCGCCAAAGCGATAACACCCACAGCAACGCCGACCAGAAGATATGGTAGGTTGGCGGCAACGAAACTCAATATTTGGCTATCCTGCATAGAACCTAAGGTGAACTTTTCAGCTTGAATGTGCAAGAAAAAAGCTCAGAACCATATGGACTTTTCCCCAGAAAGCCGCATTGTGGGGCCATGGTTGAGAATACTGCGTCACCGCCCGCATCCGCGAATAACTGGACGGTTTTATCCATCCTGATCATCGCCTTCGTGGCTGTCGGCGGATTGGTTGGCTACCTCACAAACTCTGGCGAGAGTTTCTGGTATCGCGGGCTGGAAAAGCCACCTTTCAATCCGCCAGGGTATCTTTTCGGCATCGTGTGGCCCCTGCTCTATGCGCTCATGGGTATCGCCACATGGATGATATGGCAGAGCCCGAAATCACCCCAACGGACACGGGCGTTGCAGCTCTTTGGCGTGCAACTGGCCTTCAATTACATCTGGCCATTTCTGTTCTTTGCCTTCCAGATGATTGCTGTCGCCGCTGGCTGGATCTTGGGACTCATCGTGATCCTTGCCTTTGCGATACGCGCCTTTAGCCGCATCAAGCCTGTCAGCGCTGTGTTGCTCCTGCCTTATTTTGCATGGTCGGTTTTCGCTTATATTCTCAATGCAAGCATCTTGTATTTGAACGCTTAGCCAGCGCTCCGAAAGCCCACAACACTGTAAGAACTGCGAGGCGCATGGTTGGCGCCGGCTTGATAGGCTTCCAGCGTCATTCAGTGCGAAGGGAAGCTCCATGACCCAAGACCGTAAGAATGTTATTTGCCGTTCCTGCCACGCCCATTGCAGCCTGGTGATTGACTTTGAGGATGGCGCTCCGGTCGCAACACATGGCGATAAAGATAACCCCGCCTTTCACGGCTATAGCTGCATCAAAGGCCGCCGCCTGACCGAGCAACACAGTTCCTCTTCACGCCTGCTCAGCTCAAAGAAACGCCGCGCAGATGGCGGCCATGACGACATCCATTGGCAGACGGCAACGCAAGAGATCAGTGAGAAAATCGCCGCGCTCCAGGCCGAATATGGCAAAGACAGCGTCGCACTTTACATCGGCACATTCGGTTATACCAACCTGGCCAGCCATGCCTTCTCCCTCGCCTTCATGCGGGCGATTGACAGCAAAATGGTGTTCACCTCCGTCACGATTGACCAGCCCGGCAAAGGCATTTCGCTAGCCGAACACGGTCCATGGCTGGCCGGTGGCTATCGGCATGAGGAATGGGACGGCTTGATGCTTGTCGGCACCAATCCACTCGTCTCGATGAACGGCGGCTTGGGCGTCAACCCAGCCAAAAACCTACATCAGGCTAAAAAGCGCGGCATGAAACTGGTCGTCATTGACCCGCGCGTGTCCGACAGCGCGCGCCAAGCTGACTTGCACATCCAGTGCCGCCCCGGTGAAGACCCGCTTATTCTGGCAGCGATTGCCCGCCAG
>JBCCDR010000414.1:0-2543 GCA_039030675.1 Pseudomonadota bacterium
CGACCACTTGATCATTGTCAGCGATCACCCGCCCAGCAAAAACGCCCTGTCCCTGGCCTATCATGCCGTTCTCCTAGAGGGACTTAAAATGGCGGCGCAGGAAGACAGAATTGCCGCCGTCATCCTGGTGGGTCGCAGCGGCTATTTCAGCGCAGGTGGCGACTTGGACTTCATGCTGAAGAGCTTGAACAATGAAATCGACACCACAGCAGACGATATCATTGGAGAATTGCAAGCCTGCGTTAGCGCCATCCGAGACTGTCCCAAACCAGTGATTGCCGCGGTTACGGGAGGTGCGGCCGGGGGCGGTTTCTCAATCGTGATGGCATGCGATCTCATTGTCGCCGATGAAAGCGCCATGTTCATGCCAGCCTACGCCAAAATTGGGTTCACGCCAGATGGCGGCCTCTCCTCCACCCTGGCGCAGGCGTTGCCGCACCCCTTAGCCAGTGAAATTCTGCTTTTCGGATCGCCGGTCGCGGCCGAAACGCTGCAGCAGCATGGCTTGATCAACCGTCTGTGCCAAGCAGGCAGCGCTGAACAGGAAGCTACCAAGCTGGCTGAAAAATTAGCGCGTGGCTCCGTTTCCACACAGGCAAAGATAAAGGCACTGCTGGTGGCAGGATCAACCAACACGTTGGCAGACCAACTTGCCTTTGAGCAAACATCGCTCTTGGAAGTACTCGGGTCAGCGGCCGCACAGGAGGGCATCAATTCCTTTTTAGAAAAGCGCCGCCCCAGACTTTCCCAAAGCCGAGGGGCGCTCAACCTAGAATGACTTCAATGGGGGGATGACATGTCAGACACATACGAGAATTCACCACTGATTGAGCAGCACGGCGCTGTGAAAGTCATTACGATCAACGCGCCGCAATGGAACCTGATGTCCTTTGCGTTCATGGACACGCTAGAGGAAGAGATCGCGCGTATCGAGGAGGATGATGGTGTGCGCGCTGTGGTGCTCACCGGCGCGGGGGATGCAAACTTCTCTGCTGGGATGAACTTAAAAGAACTCATGTCTGGCGTGGAGGCCCGCGGCGGACAATTTGCTGTCCTCGACCAACGTTTGCGGGTCATTTCAAAGATTGAGAATATGGGCAAGCCGTGGATTGCCACGCTGTTTGGCTATTGCCTGGGCGGCGGCCTGGAAGTTCCTTTGGGCTGCCATTTCCGCCTGGCCGCTGAAACCGGCGCGAAGATCGGGTTGCCAGAGATGGATCTGGGCTCCGTTCCCGCATGGGGCGGAAGCGCACGCCTCGCACGCTGCGTCGGGCGCGACCATGCTCTGGATATGATTTTGCGCGCGCGCAAAATCTCCGGACCTGAGGCCAAAGAGATGGGTTTGGTGTCTGAAGTGGTGCCGAACGATCAGCTGAAAGCGCGCGCCATGGAACTCGCCGAAGAACTGGCCGCGATGCCGCGCTTGGCCGTCAAAGCCATCATGGGCTGCATCGTCGGACACGAGACCAAGACGCTCGAGCAATCCATCGCTGACGAGCGCGCAGCAATCCACGCCACCTATGACACGCCTGACCGCGAAGAAGGGTTCAGAGCGTTTGTCGAAAAGCGCAAGCCCGTCTTTAATCAATAAGAAGGTTTGACAGGACGCGATCGGCGCGCCCTGATATCTCTTGTGAAAAGGCGTCTCACAACCGGCTCGGCGCGCCTTACAGATCGGGAGCTCCATGACAAAAGTATGTTTCATCCTCGGCGCAGGCGCAGGCATTGGCGGCCATGTGGGCAAGCGCTTCGCCAAAGCCGGCTACCACGCAGCCCTGTGTCGGCGCAGTGACCAAGATGGGCTGAACGCGCTCGTGTCTGCCATAGAAGCCGGCGGCGGGTCGGCGAGCGGGCATTTGCTCAACGCTGCAGAGGACAACGGCCTTGAAGCGTTGATTGACCATGTGGAGACCAATATTGGGGAGATAGATGTCGTTCTCTTCAATTTAGGCGCGCAGATCGGCAGCCGCACACTGGAAGAGACGTCTCTCAAGCAGTTTGAACTGGGCTGGCGCCTGGCAACGCTCGCCTTGTTCCGCATAGCCCAAGCTGTTCTGCCGCGCATGGCAGCACGCGGAAGCGGCACACTCTTGGTGACATCCGCAACCGCAGCCGTCCGCGGCAATGCCGGTCAACACTCCCACGCCGCTGCCATGGGCGGCCGGCGCATGCTGTGCCAATCGCTTAATGCCGAATTTGCCCCGCAAGGCATTCACATCGCGCATATCCTGGTTGATGGCGCCGTTGATGCGCCCGATACACTCGGCAAAATGCTGGGACCGGAGCAATACCAGGCCCTCAGACAAACAAAGGGCCTTGAAAAAGATGGGCTTCTTTTACCTCAGGAGATGGCCGAGACCTATTTCCACATCGCCCAGCAACACCGATCCGCCTGGACACACGAGCTTGACCTTCGCGCTTTTTCTGATCTTGCCTGGTGGAACCACGCGCCGAAGTTTGTTTAGGGGGACGAGCGGCTATCGGTGTTTTGTTGGTTGCGGGGGTAGGATTTGAACCTACGACCTTCAGGTTATGAGCCTGAC
>JBCCDR010000415.1:0-2541 GCA_039030675.1 Pseudomonadota bacterium
GTTGCGTTTGGCGCCTTGAAAGTCGCCAATTTTCGACAAGGCAGCAGCGAGGTTGTTCAAGTAAGCTGGGTTCTTGGGGTCCCTTTTGATCGCGTCTTCGTACTGAGCGATGGCTTCGGGAAAGTTGCCTGTGCGGAAGGCATCGTTGCCTCGTTCTTTGGCCTGTATAGCCTTCTCAGGGTTTATTGAAGATGTGTTGGGGCAATCGGCCCCTCAATGGGCAGGCAGGGTTCGTATTCTCGCCTCTGGGACTGAAGCCAACGAAAACGCCATTGCCATGGCACGGCTCTACACCGGTAAGCAGGTCATTCTCACTCAGGCCCATTCGTTCCATGGGCTAACCGTGGGTGCCAGCATGCTGCGCGGCTACCGCAACAATATGTCGCCTGAAGGGGCTATGGAAACCGTGCGCGACGTGCCTGGTTTTCCAGTGAACGGCTTCATTCCCATTCCGCCGCCAGAGCGGCAAGACTGGACAGGCAACCAGCGCCTCCCATCCCTTGATGCCACCGAAGCGATGATCCGCGCGATTGGTCCGCAGAACATTGCGGGCATTCTCACTGAGCCCATGTTTGGAGCAGGCGGGCTGGCCGGGCACGACCAGTATCTTCCCGGCATCTACGAGCTGTGCCGGAAATATGGCCTGCTCTGGATTGATGACGAGGTCCTGTGCGGCTTTGGCCGACTTGGCGAATGGTTCGGATATCAGATATACCCTGATATTCATCCAGACATCATTGCGGCTGGAAAATCCATCAACGGCTCTGCATTGCCAGCAGGTGCGGTGATCGCCAGCGCAGACATTGCGGACTATTTTGAAAGCGCGCGTTGGTGGAGCGGCAGCACCTGGGACGGTCACCCCATCATCTGCGCGTCCATTGTCGGCGCACTGGAGGCCATGCTGAAAGACGATGTGCTCGCCACAATCAAAGCGCGCGGCACGTATCTGAAAGCCAAGCTAGACGATCTCGCCGCGCGCCACCCCAGCGTTGGCTTTGTCGGCGGCCACGGCTTGTTTTATGCGGTTGATATGGTGAACGGTGATGGCGAGCCAGTCGTTGGCGATGATCGCTGGACCGGCTTTACCGGCGATCTAAGCCAAAGCCCCAACACCGTCATCGGCGCGGAAATGGCCAAGCGCGGTGTCTTCATGGGCGGGTTCATGCCCAACACCATCAAAGTCGGCCCGCCCTTCACAATTACACAGCAAGAGATCGACACAGCCATGGCAGCCTTTGACGAAGCGTTGACGGTAACGGATGATCTTTATTGCCAGTGATCCTCAGTGGGAACGGCGTTGCTCCTTGCAGCGAATAGGCGGGCCAACCAATGCGCTATCTGACGGCACTGACGGCTGGACGCGTCAATCCTCCTAGAATGGTGCCGGGCTCCAAGGGCGAAGCGCAGGATTAAAGCGAAACCTGTGAGTGCGTTTGGTGCTGGACGTTGAAGAGCCCGACCTCGCGCAAGAGCCCCGTTGTGTATCCTTCGGTGATATGGGCCTGCGCGGCGTATTGTGGGTGCTGCATCAACGCACCGTGCAAGTCTTTTAGCCGGTAGAACGGAACGCTAGGATAGAGGTGATGGTCCAAGTGGTAGTTCAAATTGTGAGGCGCAAAGAGCCAGCCCTCCCACCAAGCGGGAATCACGGTGCGCGATGCTGTGAGTTCGCTGCTGTGGTCCATGGTCACGCCAAAATGTTCTGCCACTGAGCGGACATACATGAAGAAGAAAAATAAGGTGAAGAAGGGCAGGGCCCAGAGCAGGAAAAACGCTGTCCACCCGCCGCAAAAGGTCAGTACGAGAGCGATGGCCGCGTAGAACAAGAGGCGCGGCAGTTTCTCACTTAAAGTCGTTTGCTCGGCTGCCGCGTTGATGCGGACTAAGGCGCTGCGCATATCAACGACCGCACCGATCCCCACAAAATAGCTTGAAAAGAGCTTCAGCGCTGACGCTTTCGACATGGGAAATGTGAATTTGTGGACACCATCCTTTGCCTGCCAGTCAGGGTCCGTGTCGCCATTGGTATTTTGGTGATGCGCAAGATGATTGTTGCGATAAGACTGCACGGTGATCAACAGCGGCCAGGCGGCGAAGATGTTGCCAATCAGGTCTGAGCGGCGCTTGTCTCTGAGATAGTGGTAATGGGCGAAATCATGCACCAGCCCGGCCAAGGCATGCATGCGCCCGGCAATCACCACGACAGCAATGCAATAGGCCCACCATGCACCAATGGAGAGCGCGAGGGCTGCCGCCCCTAAAATAACGATCCAGTCGAACACCAACGCGGCGGTCGTGCGCCACGGCGTGGTCTTGGTCAGTCGCTTTAAAACAGCTGGCTCAAGGTAGGCCTGCTGAGCGCCCCATGTTTTCACCGCCATATCTTTAACGCCATGTCTTCAACGCCTTTACGCCACGTCCTCAACTCGCCGCACGACACACGCAGCGGGGAAACGGTATGCTGGATGGGTTAAAACCGGTTGAAGCAAAAGGGTTAACGCTGTGGCGGGCGCGACCAAAGCAGCGCTGCACTCCCGCCCA
>JBCCDR010000416.1:0-2539 GCA_039030675.1 Pseudomonadota bacterium
GATCGGCGCCATCGTGCTGATAATCCTGAACATGTTCTTCTTCCAGAGCTCGGCTCTCGGCATGGCGCTCCAGGTGGTCTGACAAAACCAATATCATGGCAGCAAATGGCAACAGGGGAATGTCTTGAGGCCAATACTTCGAGCGATAGATGTTGCCGCCTGCTTGCGCGAGAGGAGCCAAGAACGCAATGGCAAGCCAATGCGTTGCCGCTGCTGACCCAAGCAACGCTGACCCTAAAAACCCTTGGCCATAGAAAATCAGAACCCCGCCGATGATACCCAGGCCAATGCTCACACAGCCCAGCAGGTCCAATCGCTCGACCTTAAGGCCTAGAGCGAAAACGAAGGTCAAAAGCGGCGGAAAGAGATAAATAATGGAGGTCATCGCCGCGCCGAGATGCGGCGCCACGAGGAAGCTGATGGCCTGCGGAAAACCAATGCCCGCAGCGGCGGATATTAGAAAGTATCGCCACGCCGCGGCAATGCGCTGCCAAGGAATTGGCCTAAAGATGCACACGAAAAAGACAAGCAAGCCCGCCGCTGTGTTCTGAATACCAAGGAGGACAAGCGGTGACCAACCTCCATCACCCACCAAAACCTTGCCAACGGCGATGATGATCGCAACGCAGCACCCGAAGGTCAGCAAAGAGGCTATGGCGCTGAGGGGAGACAACTGTTATGCGAGCGTCGCCAGGTCAACCTCGCCACGAGCGGGCACCTCATTGTCTATACATTTCTTAAGCCAGTGCGGCAGTTTGGCGAGGGACGCGCGGCCAAAGGGCATGTTCTGAGTCTGCGCGAAATACAGCTCTCCATCCGTCCTGACCAAGAACAAACCTGGCTCAAAAAAGCGCTCGGGTTCGCCTGGTTTGCGGGCATTGGAGACATATAGCCCCCAGGCTTGCGCGACCGAAAAGGCCACGTCATATCCGATAGTCAGCGCGCCAAGCTGCCAAAGTGATTGCGCCTCTAAAGCACGCTCCTTGCTATCTGCGGACATCGCAATCACGTCAACACCAAGCAGTGCAAGCGGGCCTAAAAGGCCGCAAACCTCCTGCAGTTGATCCCGGCAAAGCGGGCAATGCAAACCGCGATACACAATGATGAGCGTGAAACGTCCAGGCGTATGCGACGCTAAGTTGAAATGCCCGTCAAGAGTGGCACACTCTAAGGCTGGAGCAGGCGTGCGCGGCAAAAGCATGGGTCTTAGCCTCCGAATGGACTGCATGCAGTCTAGCCATGATTCCTGTAATCATAAAAGCACTTTTTCTTTCAAGGCGCTTGGGCAATTCACAGCACCTGGCAAGCGCGCAGCAGCTTGACCGCACTGCCTTCCTTTTGATGCAAGTCAAATTCCAAAGACATTTTAACTGTTAGTTCATTTAGACAGTTAGGAGGCTCCAGCATGCGCATTTTATTTGTCCATCCCAACTATCGCTCGGGCGGCGCTGAGATAGCGGGGTCTTGGCCGCCGTCATGGGTCGCCTATTTAACCGGACATCTGCGCGGCGCTGGCTTTGACGACATTCATTTCATTGACGCGATGACGGAGAATGTCAGCGAAGAAGAGTTGGCTGAGAAGATGAAGGCTATCCAGCCGGATGTTGTGGGCGTCACCTCCATAACGCCATCCATTTATGCTGCTGAAGCCACCTTAAAGGTCGCGCAAGAGGTGGTGCCAGATGCTGTGCGGATGCTTGGCGGTGTGCATGCCACATTCATGTACAAACAAGTCCTTTCCGAAGCGCCCTGGGTGGATGTAATTGTTCGCGGGGAAGGAGAAGAGATTTGTACCGAGCTGATGAAGGCCATCGACGACGGGCGGTATCCTGAGCACCGTCATTCCATCAAGGGGCTTGCCTTTCGTGATGGAGAGCAAATCGTCGCGACAGCCGCGGCGCCGACCGTCAAAGAGCTGGATAAAATCAAGCCTGACTGGTCCGTCCTGGAATGGGCGCAGTACACCTATATTCCGCTCAACACCCGCGTTGCCATCCCCAATCTGGCGCGGGGCTGCCCGTTCACCTGCTCCTTCTGCAGCCAGTGGAAGTTTTGGCGCGACTACCGCGTGCGCGACCCCAAGGATGTGGTCGACGAGATCGAAGATTTGGTCAACAATCACGGCGTAGGGTTCTTCATCCTCGCTGATGAGGAGCCAACCATAAACAAGAAGAAATTCATCGAGTTCTGCCAAGAGCTCATCGACCGCGATCTCCCGCGGCGCGTGAAATGGGGCATCAATACGCGCGTCACAGACATCTATCGCGACAAGGATGATTTGAAATTCTACCGCAAAGCCGGCCTGGTGCATGTGAGCCTTGGCACAGAAGCGGCCGCGCAGATGAAGCTGGACATCTTCAACAAAGAAACCAAGGTTGATGAAAACAAGACTGCCATACGGTTATTGCGCGAAGCTGATATTTTGGTTGAAGCGCAATTCATCGTGGGGCTTGACAATGAGACGCCGGAAACGCTGGAAGAAACCTATAAAATGGCCTGGGATTGGCAGCCTGATCTGGCGAACTGGTCCATGTACACC
>JBCCDR010000417.1:0-2537 GCA_039030675.1 Pseudomonadota bacterium
AGTCTTTCATTTCCCGCGCGGCTGTTTATACACATCGCCATTCCAAGGCCAACCCGTTGGCATGTTTTTCAAGACGATTGCGGCGCTTAAAGTCGCTGCGAGGAACTGCGAGACTATGATTGAAATCATTCGCAAACGCTTAAATTCAGTCTTTGTGCTTATTTTGCTGGGCGTTCTCATCGCTTCTTTTGCCTTTTTCGGCATTGGCGATGTGGTCCAGGTCGGCCAAGGCGATACCATTGCGAAAGTCGGCAGCCAGCGCATCACGCTCATTGATTTAGCGCGAACGTTTGAAGGCTTTGTTGAGCGCGAGCGCCGTGACAATCCAGAACTTACGCAGTCGCAGGCCATCCGCGCCAATGTAGACTTAAGACTGCTCCAACGCATGGTCCAGCAGGCTGTGGTGAGCGAAAGCGCTAAGGACATTGGCCTGGCGGCATCGCCGCGGCGTACCCAGGCGATGGTGGCGTCCCTGCCCGCGTTTCAATTGGCAGGTAAGTTTGACCCGGCCACCTATAAATCCGCTTTGGCGCGTCTCGGCGTGACGGAAGAGCAGCTCTTTGAGGATTATGCCCAAGAACAGCTGATTGAGCAGATCACCAAGACGCTGGAAGGCGCGGCCACTGTGCCAACGGCGCTCGCGCAGGCCCAGCTTTCTGCCTTGCTTGAAACACGTTCTGCCGATGCGATTTTAATCCCGCTTGAACGCTTTGATGAAGGCTTGGCGCCTGCGACTGATGAAGAACTAGAGGCTTTTTTCCCCTCCATCAGCGCCCGCTTCTCCGCGCCTGAATATCGCGATTTCACGGTCCTCTATTTAACGCAGGCGGATGCGGCCAGCGATGTGACCGTGTCTGATGTGGATTTGCAGCAAGCTTATGATTTGCGCCAAGCCGAGTATGTTACGCAGGCCTCTTTAGAACTGCAGCTGATGGTGTTTGACACCCTTGAAGAAGCCCAGGCCTTTAAAACCAAGGCCGTCAACGGTGCGTTGTTTTTAGAGCTGGCAGAAGCGGCTGGCACAAGCAGAGATGATGTGACTTTAGGCGTGCAAACCGAAGAGGAAGTCACCAGCCTCTATGGCGAAGACATCGCGAAGGCCCTGGTTGCTCTGTCGACAGGTGCAGTCTCCGAGCCGCTGAAAGGCCCCTTTGGCTACCAAGTTTTCCGTGTTGCCGGCAAAACAAGCGGCAAGACCCAAACTTTTGAGGATGTCAAAGACGCTTTGAAGGAAGAGCTGGCGCTTCAACTCGCGCTCGACAAGCTCACCGATATTGGCAACTCCATTGAGGATGAGTTTGCCGCTGGCGCGACGCTGGAAGAGGCGGCCAAGACATTTGGCTTAACCCCTGAAGTGTATACTCAAGTGGCTGACACAGGTGTGACCGTTGATGGCGGTCTTGCTGCACGACAACCCGATTTGCAAACGATCTTGCCCAGTCTCTTCGGGCTTGAAGAAGCAAACGAGCTTGAAGTCGAACGCCTTGGCGAGAACGGCTTCTACATCGCCCGCGTCGACACCGTCACGCCGCGCCGGCCGCGCCGTCTAGACGAAGTCCGCCCAGACGTTGAAAAGGCATGGCGCCAGTCGCGCCTGGACACCCTCGCCCTTGATGCCGCTGACGCGCTTGGCGAACGCTGGCGCAAAGGCGAAGACCCGCGCGCGCTTGCTGGCGAGTTCGAGTATGAGTTCTTAGACGGTCTTGAATTCAACCGCGTTCAAGCCCAGCAAGGCTCTCTGGCGCAGGCCGATTTGGCCCCGCTTCTCTTCGCAATGGACGAAGGCCAGGTCGATGTCGGCCGGACGGGCGATGGTGGGTCTTATGTGGTCACCAAGTTGCTCAAAAAAGAAGTGGGTGATGCAACGGCCAATCCTTTGCTCGCCGAGCAGCTTACCCAGCAACTGCAGTCTCTGGTCGAGCAGGAATTGCTTCAGCAGTACATCGTCGCTCGCAGCAATGAGATTGAGCGGAGCACAAATCAGCGCGCTTTGGAGACATTCCGCCGCCGCTATGATCCGACGCTATAAATCACATTGCGCGCAGCTTTGTTCTCCCCGAATGTGTGACCCGGAGTTCAGCAAGTCCTATGGCGCTGGCAAAGGCCAAATTGTCTTGCGGACCCTCTCGGCAGATTTGGATACGCCGGTCTCTGCCGCGCTGAAAATACTGTCTGATCAACCATACTCCTTTGTTCTTGAGTCGGTTGAAGGCGGCGCAACGCGCGGGCGCTACAGCTTCATAGGCTGGGCGCCGGACATGCTCTGGCGCTGCCAAGACGGATGCGCGCAATGCGCGGTTGTCAAACCCGGCGAACCCGCTGACCAAGCTGTGTTTGAAGAGGAGGGCAAGGCGGCTCTTGAGTCCCTCGCGGACGCGGTCGAAGCGGCAAAACTCGAGCTGGCTGGGCTGGAAGACATCCCCATGCCAGGGCTCGTCGGCTATCTCGGCTATGATATGGTACGGCACGTGGAGCGTTTGCGCGATGCGCCGCCAAAGAGCATTGATATGCCTGATGCGCTGCTGATGCGCCCCACG
>JBCCDR010000418.1:0-2517 GCA_039030675.1 Pseudomonadota bacterium
GCAATCTCGCCATGACATACCGGGATCTGCAAGCGCAAGACCGAACCCGCGCGTTCATGGAAGAGCGCGCCAGGGACACCCGCCTGCATGATGCTAGCGGCAAAGCCGTCACCGGCCAGGAGCTGGTGGCGCTTTGGAAGGCACGCATAGCAAGCAAAGACCCCAACCTGTCTTACCGAGACATGATTGCGCAGCGCCAAGAGGCCGAACGGCTGCAAAGCCAGGCGCATCAAAGAACGCAAACCGACACGCTCACCAAAGACCGGCAACCGGCACCGCCGCGCAAATCACCTGCGCCCATACGAACGCCTGCTCAAGACCAGGAGCGTCGCCGCGAGGACGAACGGCGCCGTCAGGAAGCCCTGAAAAAGCGGCAGGAAAAGACCCCCGAGGCCAAGGCGCAGGAGCGCGAGAAGAAAGACACGCCCGTTCGCGAGCGCATTCGGCGCAGGCCGGATCAGGGACGGGAGCGGTGATTATGATCGAGGTGATCCGCACCATCAGCATCTACGCCCTGCAAGCTGCGTTCGTTCTGGTTGTGCTGCACATCCTCGCAAGGCTTTGGAGCAACAAGGAGAAATGAAATGCCACAGGCTATAACGGATCTCATTTCGCTTTTTGTTGTAGGCAGCCTGATACTCTTGGCGCTGAAATTCCTGACCGAAGGCGCGCAAGGCCTCTTCGCCCCAAAATATCGTGCAGTGCCTCTTCTCACCAAAGCTGAGCAGAGTGCTTGGCGGGCGCTGCGTAGTTATATCCCGCCACCCTACACGCTCGGGCTGAAGGTACGCCTGGCCGACATCATCAAGCCAGTGCGCAATGAAGATGGCAAAGCTGGCCGTTCCGCCCTCAACAAAGTCATGGCCAAGCATATCGACTTGGTTGTCTATGATCCGCGCGACTTCAGCGTCGTGCTCGCCATCGAAATTGATGATAAGAGCCATGCCCGCCGCGACCGGCAGGAAAGAGACGCCTTTGTCGATAAGGCCTTGGAAACGGCTGGCATCCCAATCGAACGTATTCCACTGGGCAAAGGCAGCTTCAGGGTTGCCCAAGCGCGTCTGACGGACTTCTTTTTAGCCCGCGCCGATGGCGTCGGAGGGACACCATGAAGCGCTCTGCTTTCCTGTCCTCGCTCCCGGCCTTCGACGTCAACCAAGGCGCGGCCGCCTCCTATGGCGTTATTGTTGGCGCGGGCATTGCAATCGCCCTCGATGCGCTGTGGCAGCCGTCCTACACCATACTCCCTGCCCTCTCCTTGTGTGTGCTGATCAGCACGGTCTGGCGCATCCGCAGCCATTGGCCCGACACGCTCTCCGCGATCCGCCCTTTCGAGTTGGGCGGCGCACTTGCGCTGATGTTTATCGTCAACATGGTCAGCCTCTACGGCCTAATTCCACTTCTGCTTCTCGTCTGTATCGTGCCGCGCGGAACCCCTCAAACTTTAAAAAGGACCTAGCCCATGGATATTAAACCCGCCATCAAGCGCATTGTACGCTTCACGCTCACTGCTGGCGGTATCTTCGCGGTGCTCAGCCTGGCCGTCTTCGGCATGTCTTATTATGCCCTAACCAAGAAGCCGGACATTCCTGATCGAGGCGTTCTCTATCTCAACCTGGACCGGCCGGTGGTCGAACAAACATCCCTTCCGCCGCTCAGCGGTCTCTCCAAATACGTGATTGGGCAGAACCCTGAATTGTCTGCCAATGAGATTGCCCGCGTCATCCGCACGGCAGGCGCAGATCCACGCATCAAGCGCATCGTGCTCGATATGGACGGGATGAGCACGTCTGGCCCCGGTCCTATTGAGACCCTTATCTGGGCCGTCCGAGACGCCAAATCATATGGCACAGAGGTCCTGGCCTATGGCTCCAACTATTCCACCCTCACTTATCTTCTGGCGTCGCAGGCCGATCGCGTGCTGATGAACGATATGGGCACCGTGGACTGGAACGGCCTCAGCTATGATGCGCTCTTCTATGGCGATGCTCTGGACCGTCTTGGCGTGAAGGTGTTCACGGCGCAGGCAGGCAAGTATAAGTCCGCCATCGAGCCTTATATCCGCTCTGGCTTCTCCCCGGCAGCGCGCGAATCCATCACAGACACGCTTGGGTCGCTATGGTCAGGCTTTGTCAGATATGCCGCTGCCGGCCGCCAGATGCCGTCAGAGCGCTTGGAAGAGATTGCGACCGAAGGCCTGCTTACCACCCAGGACCCAGCAAACACCGCCATCGAGCTTGGCTTGATCGACCAGCTGGTGACGCCCCCTGTACTGTCTGATCTGGCCACCCAGGGTGAAACCGGCCAAGTCTATACGACCGTCGATCTGGCAACTTGGTCCGACTTCATCGGAAAGCCGCAATGCGTTACCGAAGCGCCCAGTGAAGACGGTGGCAAAACGACTGGCGGGCGCATCTCGATCATCACCCTGTCTGGACAAATCCGCATGGGCCGCAATGCCCCGGGCATCATTGGCGCGCATTCGACCGTTGGGTTGCTGCGCGCAGCAGGCTATCA
>JBCCDR010000419.1:0-2506 GCA_039030675.1 Pseudomonadota bacterium
CAATCGCCTCACTCCACAAATCAATCACCACGCCAAGCAAGGCCACCATGAGCCAGTGCCCGCCCTCTGGCCGAAACAGCGTGAGGTGAAAGACGAAGATAAGACTTAAAACGCCGCTGAGACGCGCCATTTGCGCTTGGTCAGACGGCACCAAGACAACAGCGCTGAGCAACAGAATGACAAGCCCTGGCAACACGACCCGAACCGCAATGGGTGCTGGCTCTGGATTAAGGCCTTTGACCATCACTCGCCTCCAAGCGCAGCTGCGCTGAGCTGACTGGTCAGCTGATCAGGCAGCGGCGCGGCTGTTGGGAGGTCCGAGTCCGGCGCGGAGAGAAAGGTCAAGAGGCCGGCCGCTTCTAAATCGGCAAAGGGCTGCACGTGATAGCTTTCCTGCGCTGTGCCCGCTTGCCGCACCGTCAGGCGACCGATTGGCAAGCCTGCGGGGAACAATCCGCCTGCGCCAGAAGTGCTCACATAGGCGCCTTCGCGCGGCTGAAAGTCTATGGGCAAGAAGGACAGGGTTAGATCGGCCTTGTTGGTGCCTTCGGCAATGCCTGGTGTGGCCGTCTCGTTGATCAGCACGGGGATGCGGCTGGAGAAATCATTGACCATCAACACCCGGCTAAGCCGATCTGATACGGCCACCACTTGCCCCACAAGACCGGCTTTGGAGACGGCGGCCTGACCGTTCTGAACACCATCGCGGCTGCCTGCCGCCACCAGTAAGGACTTTAGATAAGTTCCACCACCATGCGAGAGCACTTGCCCCGTGGCCACAACCTTAGCCGGCCATTGGGATGCCTTAAGCTGCGCGCGCAGCGCGGCATTTTCATGCTCTAAATAATCAAGTCGCCGCTGGGCTAAGTCGGAATCGACAATCTTTTTCTTCAGGCGCGCATTTTCTTCATGCACATAAAGATAGCTGGCGAAGAAGGCGATCACCTCGCGCACGGTGTTGACCGGTGTCTTATACACCCACACCAGCGGCGCTGCGGTCTGCTGGGCGACGAGGCGGGGTTTGTCTAAGCGCTGCGGCGCTATGACAGACAGAAGAACAAGCGCGACAAGGGCCACAACGACCCCGATACGCAGCAGCTGAGGCACAAGACCGCCGCGTTTGCGATCTTGTTGACGCCCTGGTGCTACAAATGCCATCCCTGACCTTATCTGAAGCGGCGCGGCCTGCGCGCGTACACGCTATGAAAACAATGCAGCTTAATACTCTTGCGTCAAGACAAGCTGCAACGCGGGATCCTCCATGGCGCGGCCCGTTCCCAAGGCGACGCAAGTGAGGGGATCGTCAGCGACCACGACGGGCAAGCCAGTGGCTTTGCCCAAAACCTTATCCAAGTCCTTCAGCAGCGCGCCACCACCGGTGAGGACAATGCCTTTGTCCACAATATCTGCTGCCAGTTCTGGCGCTGTGTTCTCAAGGGCAGCTTTTACGCCTTCAACGATCTGCGTGACCGGTTCATTCAAGGCTTCAGCAACGTTGCCTTGATGGAATTCCATTTCACGCGGAATGCCCCGGGTGAGGTCGCGGCCGCGCACTTTGATGGACATGCCCACGCCATCATCGGGAACCAACGCGGTGCCAATTTCCTTCTTGATGCGCTCGGCCGTTGTCTCACCGACCAGCATGTTATCTTTGCGGCGGATGTAGGCGATGATGGCTTCGTCCATTTTATCGCCGCCCACGCGTACGGAGGTGGCATAGACAATCCCTGCAAGCGACAACACAGCAACTTCCGTCGTACCGCCACCGATGTCCACGATCATGGACCCCGTCGGCTCGGTGACTGGCAAATCCGCGCCGATGGCGGCGGCCATGGGCTCTTCAATCAGGTCAACCCGGCCTGCGCCTGCACTTTCAGCGGCTTCGCGAATGGCCTTGCGTTCCACAGCCGTCGAGCCTGAAGGCACACAGATGACAACACGCGGGCTGAAAAATGCGGAGCGGTTGTGCACTTTTTGAATGAAGTGCTTGATCATTTCTTCAGCCGCAACCAGGTCAGCAATCACGCCATCACGCAGTGGCCGGATGGTCTCGATCTGGCCAGGCGTCCGCCCGAGCATCAGCTTTGCCGCCTCACCCACCGCCTTAACAATCTTGCGGCCATTCTCCGTCTTATGGGCAACGACCGAGGGCTCATTCAGGACGATACCACGGCCTTTCACGTAAACCAGCGTGTTGGCGGTGCCCAAATCGATCGCCATGTCAGAGGAAACAATACTGAAGAGTTTTGAAAACATAGATAGTGGCCTGCCCATGTGCCTGCGTGCACGAAAGTATCAATTCGGCACAAGCTTTAGAGCTTTTAGGGTTAAAAATAGTTAACGCTACACAAGCAGCGACCAAGAGCGCGGCTGCGGTCACTGCGTCCTCTCTTAGCGCGGGCCCTGCGTCAGCGAAAGAGGTAAACAGCTTGGAAAGGTGGAAAGTCACAGACGCCTAGCAACGTGCTCGACAGGCGCGGCTGGACCTGCCAGATAAGCGCGGGCC
>JBCCDR010000420.1:0-2505 GCA_039030675.1 Pseudomonadota bacterium
GGTGGCGCGCACCTCCATGGTGCGCCATGCCTTTTGCGTGCTGTCTGACCTGCCGACCAGGCTGGTGTGTTTCTCCGATGATATGGACGGCCTGCGCAAGGTACCAACCAATGTGCCCGGCCAGGAGGAGATGGCGGACCATCTCAACAAACCGCTGACCCAGGTGCCCGACCCCTTTGGCACGCACCCAAGCTTTGGGGAACACAACAACGCCCGGCTGATGGCATTCCTGGATCAATTCGGCTTTGAGTATGAATTCAAATCCGCAACGGCCTGCTACACGTCCGGCCAATTTGATGACACGTTGCTGGCCATGCTGGCCGCCTATGACAAGGTGATGAATGTCATTTTGCCAACACTGGGCGAAGAACGGCGCAAGACGTATTCCCCGTTTTTGCCAGTCTGCCCGAAAAGCGGCCATGTCTTGCAAGTACCGATGATTGCGACCGACCCTGAGGCAGGGACCGTCACCTATCTCGACCCCAATGATGGGGAGGAAATGACCACCACAGTCACCGGCGGTGCGTGCAAGCTGCAATGGAAGGCCGATTGGGCCATGCGCTGGGTCGCGTTGGGCGTGGATTATGAGATGGCGGGAAAGGATTTGATCGACTCGGTCACCCTATCATCCAAAATCGTGCGTGCCTTGGGGGCCACTCCGCCTGAAGGCTTCAATTACGAACTGTTTCTTGATGATAAGGGCGAGAAAATTTCCAAATCCAAAGGCAATGGCCTGACGATTGAGGAATGGCTGCGCTATGCAACGCCTGAGAGCCTGTCGCTGTACATGTATACTGCACCGCGCAAGGCCAAGCGGCTGTATTTTGATGTGATCCCCAAAGCGGTGGATGAATATTACAGCCATATCAATGGCTTTTGGAAGCTGGCAGAGGCAGGGGACCAGGTGAAACTGGCGTCAAACCCCGCTTATCATATTCATGCTGGTGCACCGCCCAGCGGTAGCCCAGCCATTAGCTTTGCTTTGCTGCTGAACCTGGTGAGTGCGGCCAATGCGCAAAGCGCGGACACCTTGTGGGGATTTATCGCGCGCTATGCGCCAGGCGCGACACCCCAAAGTGAACCAGAACTCAACGACCTGGTGATCCGCGCGCTTGCGTATTTTGAAGACTTTGTGAAGCCCAGCAAGGCCTTCCGCCAGCCCACACAGGCCGAGCGTGTCGCGATGCAGGACCTGATTGACCAATTGGCCGCGCTGCCTGAGGAAGTGGATGCGGAGACATTGCAAAGCGCCGTGTTCGCAGCGGGCCGGGAGAATGGGTTCGACAATCTGCGGGATTGGTTTAAGGCACTGTATGAGTGCTTGCTGGGCCAAAGCCAGGGTCCGCGCATGGGGGGCTTTATCAAGCTTTATGGAAAGGCTGAAACCATTGCCCTACTTCAACAAAGTCTGGATGGCCAGTTGGCTGCTGCTTAGCGCGCTATGCCTGCCAAGCGCAGTGGCTCAGCCAGCCACTGCCAAAACGGCCGCCCAGTTGCAAGCTGAAGGCGCATGGCAGGAGGCCATTGTGCAAGGTCGCTTGGACGGCGATAGCGCTGGCCTCATTGCAGCAGCCAAAGCCAGCCTGTTCCTTGCAGCCTATCAGCTAACCGATAAAGATGCGGCGCTTGACGTTTTGCGCGGCGCGATCGGTGACGCGCAAAGCGCTGTCGCCTTAGAGCCGGACAACAATGACGCGAACTTACAGCTTGCCATTGGCGAAGGCTATCTCGCACGCATCAAAACCTCACCCAAGCGCGGCAAAGCTGCGCGCGCGCGCGCTGCGGCAATCCTGGAGCGCAGCCCTGGGGACGCCTATGCGCTTGGCTTTTTGGGCGGTTGGCATGGAGAAGCCATCGGCTCTTATGGCGCTATCATTGCCAAGGTCGGCATCGGCGCAGAAAAGAGCGCGTTCACGCGCTATTTCGATGCAGCGCTTGAAGCGGCCCCCAACAATGCGCTCATCACCGCCTATTACGCGCGGCTCCTTTTAGACATCAATGACAAAGGCATGCGCGAGCGCGCAGTGGAGATCCTCATTGATATCGAAAGCGCAGAGCCAGCCGATGCTTTTGAAGCCTTTATGAAAGAGCGTGCGCTGGCGTTAAAGGCTGCGCTGCAAACCGGAGACAAGAAACAGCTTAAACGCCTGGTGAAGGCTCAGCGGGCGCTGCGCAATCTCAAGTGATGCGCAGCCATAAACGCTGTTGGGTTGGCGGCACGATCTGAGCAGCGTGCCCGCTAGCCCAGATTTTCATCCTCAAACGTTTCCGTATCGATAACGGCTTGCATCCAGCCGCTATAGCGCGCACCGCGTATGGCATCGCCGTCAAACAGCGCGGAGACGTCAGCGCGCAAATTTGGCGTCAATGTAACATCCAGCGCGCCCATATTGTCTTTCAAATGCGCGCTGCTGCGGGTGCCGGGAATGGGCACCACCCACGGCGCCTGGGCCATGGTCCAGGCAATCGCCAGCTGGGCCGGGCTGTAGCCGTGGTCGCGGGCCA
>JBCCDR010000421.1:0-2481 GCA_039030675.1 Pseudomonadota bacterium
CCGACGGTACAGAGCTTGGCGTGAGCCAAATTTTCAGCAGTATCGGACCTGGCAACGGTGGGGTCACCGTTACAGCGCAGGCATTTGAAGAGCTTAACATTACTCCAGCTCGAGTGCTGATACAAGATACAACCGGCATTGGTGTCACGACGGATAATGATGGCTCAGAAGCCGGCAGTGCCGACCAAGTAGACGGCCAGGGTTCCAGCAGCGAAGGCATTTTATTCAGCTTTAGTGCGACTGTCACCTTGGAGGAAATTCTCTTTGGGTCCGTTGGCGGAAACGACGGCGCCAGGGTATTTGTTGACCTCGCCGGTGGTGGTACTGGATTTACGGAGTTAACGCCGGGAGCCAGTCTTTTGATTGGAACCGATGACGACGCCTTCCAACTTACAAATGCGCTGATCGACAGAATTGCGATTGCAGCAACCGATGCAAATGACGACTTTTTTGTGGCTGGCTTTGACATAGCAGCTGTCCCCGTCCCAGCCGCAGGCGTTCTGTTTGCCTCCGCCCTTGGCCTGGCCGGCCTGTGGCGCCGCCGCGCAGCCAAAACAGCGTAACTGTTTCGCTAGCCCGCTCGCGCTAGTGGAATTTAAGGCGCGGGCGGACGACTTGGTTGACTTTGGCGACCACGATCATGAAGAGGCCGCGCAGCCAGCCGTGAATGGCGAGCAGGTGCATCCTGTAGAGCGACACATACATGATGCGCGCTGCGCGCCCTTCTACGCTTAATCGCCCGCCAATCAGATTGCCCATAAGCGTTCCCACCGCTGAAAAGCGCGACAGCGAGACAAGAGACCCACGGTCACGGTAGACGAAGGGCCGGGCCTCTTTGCCTTTGAGCAGACCTTTCAGATTTTTAAAGACAGTATCGGCCATTTGATGCGCTGCTTGTGCGCGCGGGGGAATGGGGCGCTCTGCCCCGTCGGGAATAAACCGCGCGCAGTCCCCAATGGCGAAGATGCAATCATCTGCGGTGGTTTGCAGCGTCGGTTTGACCAGCAGCTGATTGTTCGGCGCTGTCTCAAGGCCCGCAATGCCTTGCAGAAAGGCAGGCGCCTTCACGCCGGCTGCCCACACTTTCATTGCTGCTGGGATGGTGCGGCCATCTTTAAGGTGGACGCCATCTTGCGTGACCTTGACCACCTGCGCTGCGGTGATGACGCGCACGCCAAGCGCTTCGAGCTCCTCGCGTGCGGCTGAGGACACGTGCTCTGGCAAGGCCGGCAAAATGCGCTCGCCGGCTTCGAGCAAGGTCACCTTCAGGCGGCGCTCATCAAAGACTTCCAGGCCATAGTGTTTGAGCGCGGTGGCCGCATTATAGAGTTCAGCCGCCAGCTCAACCCCTGTGGCGCCGCCGCCCACAATGGCAATCTCAACGTCCGCTTCAACGCCTGGCGCGAGCATCATGGTCCGCGACACACGCAGGCAGGCATTGAGCAGCTTTTGGCGAAACTTATCCGCTTCGGCGCGGCTTTCTAGGAACAAACAGTGCTCGGCAACGCCCTCGACGCCAAAATCATTGGCCACAGAGCCGACGGCGATGACCAGATAATCATAGCGGATACGGTGCTCGCCCATGATTTCATCGCCGCTTTCATCCGCAATGGGCGCGACGACCACATGGCCTGTGTCCCGGTCAATGTCTTGCAGGGTGCCGAGGAAGAAACGGTATTTATTGAGGTGGCCATGCCGCGGTAGCCCACCTCATCTAAATTCGCATCAAGCGAGCCGGCGGCCACTTCATGCAGCAGCGGCTTCCAAATATGGCTGGAATTGCGCTCTAACAAGATGATGTCATAGTCTTCCCGGCCAAAGGTGCGGCCCAAACGGGTTACCAATTCAAGGCCGCCTGCCCCGCCACCAACGACAACAATCTGCGTCTTCTGCTTTGCCGCGCCGTGCTGGGGGGCAATTGGCTGCGCATCCTTTGACAAGTCAGCCGCATCACGCAAAGGTTGGTTCATAGCGACGCTCAATTTTAAGGGGTGTGTCTTAGGCAATGAAGTGGAGCGCAGAGTGCTAAAAGCAAGGCAAAACGCCGCTTCCTGCGGCAGCCTAGGCTCTTGACCTCTTCGCAGCCCTGTGATTACTTCAAGCTTAAAGTATTTGTGCGCAGGGATGCACAGCTTGAAAGAGAGGGGAGTGATATGCGCATAGGGGTTCTCTTAGCAGCTTTAATGCTGGCCTGCTGCGGGCAAGGCCCGAGCGAGACGGCCGAGCCCGGCGTTAGCGATGGGGATTGGCTCTATCATGGCCGCACGCGCTCAGAGCAACGCTTCTCCCCGCTCACGCAGATCAACACTGAGACCGTCTCAAACCTCAAGCTTGCTTGGTATGCGGACCTGGACACCACGCGCGGCCAAGAGGCGACGCCCATTGTGGTGGATGGTGTCATGTATATGACCTCAGCCTGGTCGAAAGTGCATGCCTTTGACGTGCGCACTGGCGAACTCCTCTGGCAGTTTGACCCAGAAG
>JBCCDR010000422.1:0-2475 GCA_039030675.1 Pseudomonadota bacterium
ATTCGATGGAGCCTCTAGAGTATTCGCACTTGCCCCTTCGCTTTCAAGTCCGGAGATTGGACAGAGCTCCAAAATGCAGGAAATCCTCTTCGGCCTCGTAGGTCATGGTGAGGTAAGGGTCGTCCCAATCGCCATAGACGCCGAGGCGTTTAAATTGCTCGGACTGGACGCCGACCCAGTGCTGCGCGAAATCGCGGCATTCTTGGCGGAACTCGATGGGGTCGACGTCGTCTTTATTCTTCTTTTTCTTGCGGTATTTTTCTTCGATTTTCCACTCGATGGGCAGGCCGTGGCAGTCCCAGCCGGGCACATAAGGCGCATCTTTGCCCAGCATGGATTGGCTGCGCACGATCACGTCTTTGAGCACCTTGTTCATGGCGTGGCCCATATGGATGTCGCCATTGGCATAGGGCGGGCCGTCATGGAGCACGAAGCGCTCGGCGCCTTGGCGCTGGTCGCGCAGCGTTTCATAGACGCGCTCTTTGGCCCATTGCTCGAGCCATTTGGGCTCTTTGTTGGGCAGGCCCGCTTTCATGGGGAAATCCGTCTTCGGCAAGAACACGGTGTCGCGGTAATCGGTGGTCATGGGCTTTGTTCAGCAGCTTTAAAAATCAAGCGTGCTGTTTATAGGCCCACACCGGGGAAGTCGAGGGGAAGTCGAAGGGGGGGGCGTGCTACTCAGGCGGCAGCAAGTGCGTGAATTGCGACCGATGGGGCACGGGGAAGCGGTCGGGCGCATTGTCGGGATTGGCAAGGGCCAGCTTGGCAGTGTCGCAGTCTTTGGCGATTTGTGCCTTCAGCTCCTCAAGGCCAGAGAATTTCTTTTCCGGACGGATGAAAGAGACGAATTCGACCTGCAGCAGCTCGCCGTAGATATCCTCGTCAAAGTCAAACAGGTGCGCTTCGAGCGTGACATCTTGCTTATCGAAGGTGGGGCGCTTGCCCAGATTGGCGACAGCGGGAATGAAATCCCCCGTCGCGCCGCGGCGCACCCGCACGGCATAGACGCCAAAGCGCGGGTGCACATAATCACTGATGTCGAGATTGGCCGTAGGAAAACCGCTGGTGCGGCCGCGCTGGTCGCCTTTTTGCACATGGCCTTCCACAAACCACCAGTGGCCAAGCAACGCAGCGGCTTGCCGGGCGAGACCTTGGCGCAGCGCGTCGCGCACCAGAGTGGAGGAATAGACCTCCCCAGCGCTGCCTTCCACGCCCACGCCGATGGCGGAGATTTCGGTGGTGCCGAAGCCTTCCTCCTCGCCCATATAGCGCAGCATGGCCGCTGAGCCGCCGCGGCCTTTGCCAAAGCGGTAGTCATAGCCATAGACCAAATGCAGCGCGCCGATTTGCTCCAGCAAAATCGTATTGACGAAATCAGCCGCATGCATTTTCGCAATCGACGCATCAAAGGGCAGGACGAAAAAGGTATCGACGCCAAAATCACTCAGCAAACGCGCTTTGGTGCGCAGCGGGGTGAGCATGAAGGGCGGCTGGTCGGGTTTGAAGAAAGCGCGCGGGTGCGGCTCCGTCGTCATCACGGCAAGGGAGGTGCCCATGGCATCTGCCATGGCCGCCGCAGCGCCAATTACATTTTGGTGGCCGCGGTGCAGCCCATCGAACGAGCCAAGGGCCAGCACGCTGCCGCGCGCTGCCTGCGGAATCGATTCGAAGGTTCTATAAAGCTGCACGCGCCTAAGGCTCTCGCTTATTTGGGAATCATGATTGTTGCTGTGCCCTGCGTGACGAGCGTATCGCCCACATGGCACGCACAGTCAAATACTGCGCGTCGGCGTTTTTCATCGAGGCTTTCGATGGTGACCGTGGCGCGCACCGTATCGCCGATTCTAACCGGCGCTTTAAACGAAAGAGTCTGGCTGAGATAAATCGCGCCCGGGCCAGGCAGTTTTGTGCCCAAAACGGCTGAGATAAAACCAGCGCTGAGCATGCCGTGTGCGATGCGCGTTTCAAACATGGTGCCAGCGGCGTAGTCTTCGCTGAGATGAACAGGGTTGGTGTCGCCCGTCACGCCGGCAAACATAACGACGTCTGCATCGGTGACTGTTTTCTCAAAGCTATCGGACTGGCCGACCGCCAATGCACTGAAATCCATGTTGAATGCTCCAAAACTGCCGTCAGGCCATATTTTGCGTTGCTGTCATGTGGCGCAAATGATGCCCGGGGTCAAATTTACCCTTTCTTCAGGTCCGAGACGTTAAAGTCAGAAAGTCAAAACACGCCGCAGTGCGGCCAGCATGGAGCTTCGTTCGGTCAATGTCTCTTTCCGCTTCGACACCAATTTTGGTTGTAGATGACTATAAAACAATGCTGCGCATCCTGCGCAATCTGCTCAAACAGCTTGGCCTCGACAATGTCGATGAGGCCACAGATGGCACCATGGCGCTCTCTAAGATGCGCAGTAAGAACTATGGCCTGGTCATCTCTGACTGGAACATGGAGCCCATGACAGGCTATGAG
>JBCCDR010000423.1:0-2474 GCA_039030675.1 Pseudomonadota bacterium
CACCAGAATTTCGCCATCGTCAGCGATTTTCACGTCCGTATTCATAATGGCTTTGCCGACGGTGTCCATCTTATTGGAGAAACGGCGGTTCACAGAAATAAGCGGCGCAGCTTCCGTCTGCCCATAGCCCTGCAGCATGGTGAGGCCAAGGGAGGCGAAGAAATTGCCCACTTCCGGGTTCAGCGGCGCACCACCGGACACAAGCGCTTTGATGCGGCCCCCGAAACTCTTGCGCACTGTGTTGCGCACAATCCGGTCGAGCAGCTTGTTAAAGAGCTTTTCAAAAGCGCTCATCTCGTCAGGCCGCGTGATCGCCTTTTCGCCCAGCTCCATGGTCCGCTCAAACAGCTTGGCTTTCAGGCCGCCGGCTTTGGTAATGTCACGCTTGATCTTGTTGCGCAGCACTTCAAATAACCGCGGCACCACCACCATGATGGTCGGGCGCGCCTCGCCCAGGTTGGTGGCGAGTTTATCAATGCCCTCGGCATAGTAGATTTGCGCGCCCAGCATAATGGGGAGGAACTGACCGGTTGTATGCTCATAGGCATGGCTGAGCGGCAGGAAGGAGAGGAAGCTGTCCCCGCCGATGCCGAATTCATCCACCACGGCCGCCGCGCCTTCGCAGTTCTGCAAGAGAGCGCCATGGTGCTGCATCACACCACGCGGCGCGCCGCCAGTACCCGATGTATAAATCAAGCAGGCTGTGTCCTTGCGGGTTAGCCGTTTGGCGCGCTCTTCAATAGCGCTGACCTTCGCCCGCGTTTCTTCAATCAGGCCTTGCCAGCTGTAGATGTCAGCGTTGAGCCCTTGGGTGATATGCGGCTGTTCCACAGTGACGACGAAGCGAATGTGATTGAGCTCATGCGCGACGGGCAGCACATGCTTGGCCAGCTTTCGATCGGACAAGATAATGGCTTTGGCGCCGCTGTCTTCTAAGACATGCGCATAATCGCGCTCTGTATAAGTCGTATAGACCGGCACGGAGATGGCCCCGATGGCCATGATCGCCAGATCGGAAATGCACCATTCAGGGCGGTTGTTGGCAATGATCGCAACGCGGTCGCCGCTCTCAATGCCCAGCTTTTCCAAGGCGACGGCCAGTTTTGCCACCTGGCTCGCGGTCTCGCGCCAACTGATGGGCCGGTACTTGCCTTCCGCCTTATACCACAGAAACGGCTTCTTCTTGCCCTGTGCCGCCTGGTGGAAAAACAGCGTAACGAGGTTTGGCCATTCTTTCTGATAGACCTGGTCTGCCATGGTGCGCCCTTATTGTGCGGCTATTCGTCTGTGCCTTGGTTTAACGCCATTTAAGGCTTTTAGCCGGCTTTACGAGCTGTGTAAAAGTTGTTCTATTGCCTAAAGGTGACAGGTTTTTCCAAATTGTTGCAACGCACTATGCATTTGTAAGCGCCTTTGCTATAGGCCTTTTTGAAGCAGATTGTTCAACCAAACAGAGTTGAGACCCCCCCGATGACAGTCCCTTTTCTCCAGGTTGCCAAAATGGGCGCCTATGTGATGTCCCAAAAGCTGAAAGGCCGGGACAAGTATCCGCTGGTGTTGATGCTGGAACCTCTCTTCAGATGTAATCTGGCCTGCGCTGGCTGCGGGAAGATTGACTACCCTGACTCCATTTTAAACAAACGCCTGTCCGCGGAAGACTGCCTAGACGCCGTTGACGAATGCGGCGCGCCCATGGTCGCCATCCCTGGCGGTGAGCCTTTGCTGCATAAAGAAATCGGCGAGATTGTTGCTGGCATTGTAGAGCGCAAAAAGTTCGTGTCGCTTTGCACCAACGCGCTGCTGCTTGAGAAGAAACTGCATCTCTTCAAACCATCGCCTTACCTCTTCTTCTCGGTACATCTAGACGGGCTGGAAGAAGAGCATGACCAAGCGGTCTGCCAGGAAGGCGTCTTCAAGCGTGCCGTGTCCGCCATTAAAGCAGCGCAAGACGCTGGCTTTCAGGTGAACGTGAACGCGACGATTTTTGACAATATGACGCCGGAGCAAGTGGCCGACTATCTTGATTTCGCCACGGGCCTCGGTGTGAGCATCACAATCTCACCCGGCTATGCCTATGAGCGCGCGCCCGACCAAGAGCATTTCCTCTCGCGCCAGCGCACCAAAACGTTCTTCCGCGATGTCTTTAACATCGGCAAAAAGCGCGGCACGTTTAAGAAATGGACGCTTAATCATTCAGGTCTCTACCTGGACTTCCTAGCGGGCAACCAAGACTTTAAATGTACGCCTTGGGGCATGCCCACGCGCAATGTGTTTGGCTGGCAAAAGCCGTGCTATCTGCTCGGCGAAGGCTATGTCTCCACGTTCGATGAACTCATGGAAGAGACGGAGTGGGACAAATACGGCACCGGCAACTATGAGAAATGTGCGGACTGCATGGCCCATTGCGGTTATGAGCCGACCGCAGCTCATGTGGCCGCTTCCAGCCCGCTCAAAGCACTTAGTGTCTTTCTGCG
>JBCCDR010000424.1:0-2470 GCA_039030675.1 Pseudomonadota bacterium
CATGGCCAAAAGAGCAAGCCTCCAAGAACCCTGATAGCCCCGTCACCTTTGCTGCCTTTGCCTTTGCAAATGCCCCTGACGATTTGGCGGGCACGGTGGATGCGGTGATGATGATCAGGGAATTGCACAACATCATGGTCGCTGATCCAAGCGGCGCGCTGGCCCGCACTGTGCTGAGCGAAGTCAGCGCCCTTTTGCGGCCCGGTGGTGTGTTTGCCGTGATTGACCACCGCGCGCCCGAAACGGCGTCCGCCAAATGGTCCGACGGGGCAAATGGGTATGTGAAGCAGTCAGATGTCATCGCGCTGGTGGAAGCGGCTGGCTTCACGCTGGAAGCCTCCAGCGAGATCAACGCCAACCCGAAAGACCAACCCACGCAGCAAGATGCGGTCTGGCGTCTTCCTCCATCGCTTGATGTGCCCGAAGGGAATACGGCGCTGCGAGAGGCCATGATCGCCATCGGCGAATCAGATCGCATGACCCTTAAGTTCCGTAAGCCCTCTTAAACCCGCGCGCTGGCGTCACTGACGGTTGAGGCCAGATACCTCCTGCAAAACGTCATCGTCGCGCTCATCCCCAAGAGCGTGAGTGATGGCCTGCGCGTCCCATCCCAGTGTGCGCAGCGCCCACACCGCCATGGCGCGCACGATCGGGTTTGGGTCTTCCAGGTGCGGGCGAATATGCTGCGTCAGGGTTTCATCTGCGCTGTTGCCAGCAGCGATGAGCACATTGCGGACGAAGCGATCCCGGCCGATCCGCTTGACCGGGCTGGCAGTGAAAACCTCGCGAAAGGCTGCGTCATCCAGGGCTAGGAGATCCGCTAAAAGCGGCGCGGTGAGCTCAGGGCGGGGGTGGAACGCCGCCTCCTTAGCTGTACGTGCATATTTATTCCATGGACATACGGCCAGGCAGTCGTCGCAGCCATAAATCCGGTTGCCCATGGCTTTGCGGAACTCTTTGGGAATGTGGCCTTTGTATTCAATCGTGAGGTAGGAAATGCAGCGCCGCGCATCCAGCTGGTAGGGCGCAGGGAAGGCGTGTGTAGGGCAGACGTCAACGCATGCACTGCAAGCGCCGCAATGGTCGTCTTCTGGGGCATCGGGCGCGAGCGCCAGATCGGTGAGAATACAGCCCAAAAAGAGCCAAGAGCCATGGCTACGCGATACCAGATTGGTGTGCTTGCCGAGCCAGCCAAGCCCTGCAGCCTGCGCCAGCGGCTTTTCCATGAGCGGCGCCGTATCAACAAACACTTTCACTTGCCCGCCACTCGTCTGAGCCATCCACCGCGCGAGCTGTTTCAGGCGCTTTTTGATCACGTCATGATAGTCTTTGTTGCGGGCGTAAACGGAGATGTTGCCGCGATCTGTCAGCGCCAGGTCTTCCAACGGATTATGGCTAGGCCCATAATTGGCGCTGAGCATGACGACGCTGGTTGCGTTGTCCCACATCTTCTCTGGGCTGAGACGCCGGGCCAGTGTGTTTTCCAGCCAGCTCATCTCGCCATGATGACCATGATCGATAAAAGCCTTAAACGCGTACTGGTCTTGTATGCTCGTGCGTGCTGGCGCGATGGCACAGCCTTCAAAGCCTAGCAATCGCGCCTCCTCTTTGAGGGCTGATTCGCTAAAAGTCGAGCTGGTCATAATGGGCGGCGGGTTTGAGACCTGCCAGGCGGTCGGCTAAAATGGGCCGCATGCTGGGGCGGCTCTTTATGCGGCTATACCAGTCCTTGGCCGGGCGGTGCTTGTCCCAGCGCACCAAGCCGAAATAATCCATGATGGAGAGCTGCGCAGCTGCGCAAATATCGGCAATGGAAAAGCTGTCGCCCGCCAGCCAGCTGCGCCGGTCAAAGAGGTAGTCGATATAGGCCATGTGCCCATCGAGATTGTGCTTGGCCGCCCGGATTGCCCGGCCCTCTGGCGGCGCTTTCTCAATGAAGCGCTTGAACACCATTTCACCAAAAGCATGGCGCGTGACTTCATCGTGGAACTTGATATCGAACCATGCCGCCAGGCGCCGCGCTTCGGCCGCGCCAAGCGCATTCGCGCCCAGGAGCGGGATCGCATCAGCGCCATATTCGCCAAACAGATACTCAAAAATCGCGCAAGAATCGGCCAGCACACGCTCATCATCATCATGGGTGAGCACAGGGGTTTGCGACGCTGGGTTGAGGGCCAGCAGATCGTCACTGCGCTCCCACGGCTTTTCGGCGATCAAATCAAAATCCAGCCGGTATTCGGCCAGCACGAGGCGAATTTTGCGCGAGAAGGGACAGAGCTGATAGTGATGGAGGCGCCACATGGCCGCACCCTACCGCGCCGTTATGGGAGAGGAAAGAGTCCCATAAAAAAAGCCGCGCGTTGTGCACGGCTTTTTTGCTGTCTTGGAGACTTTTTTGACTTTAGCGGCGACGCCGACGCGCGATACCAAGTCCTGCGATGCTCAGGCCGAGCAGAGCCAGGGTTGCTGG
>JBCCDR010000425.1:0-2455 GCA_039030675.1 Pseudomonadota bacterium
CGAAACGCGGCTACGGCGGCCGGATCTGTGGGAGCGCTATCAAGCCTCCACATCAGACCAGTCGCCCTCTGGCATGGTGAAGAAATAACGACGTAAGGAATGAACCATGAATATTCTGCAGCAGGTTGAACAAGACAATATTGCCAAGCTGACCGAAGGCAAAGAGATCCCCAGCTTTGCGCCGGGTGATACGGTCCGCGTTGGTGTGAAGGTGATTGAAGGCACGCGCGAGCGTGTCCAGAATTTTGAGGGTGTGTGTATCGCGCGCGCGAACAAGGGCGTCAACTCCGCCTTTACCGTGCGCAAAATGTCTTTTGGTGAAGGTGTTGAGCGGGTGTTTCCGCTCTACAGCCCAAACCTAGACAGCATCACCGTCGTGCGCCGCGGTAAAGTCCGCCGCGCCAAGCTCTACTATCTGCGTGGCCGCACCGGTAAAGCCGCCCGTATTGCTGAAAAGCGCGACTTTTAAAGTCTGGCGAGAGTGTATGGACATGGACGCGGCGGCTAGAATAAACCAATTCTTCCTCCGCGCCGTGATCCCCGCCATGCTTAGCGTGTTGGTTGTACCCAGCGCGCAGGCAGCGACATGCCAAGCCACGGTGCAGCGCATTACCAATCTCAGTAACCAAGGTGAGAGGGACGTGGACCAGCTCAGCCGGCTGCTGACAAGCATGCAGCAAGCGGGCGCCCAGCAAACCTACTGCAGGGATTTAGGCCGCGCGGAAGCGCAGTACTTTAAGGTTGTACGTTCAAGCAATGCTTCCATAAAGGCCTGTGGCCGACTGGAGATGGATTGCCGTGATGAAGCGGTTCCGAGGGGCTTCATCAAAGCCTGCAAAGCGCTATCAAGCCAGCGCAGTGCCTTAGACGGCATTTATGATGCCCTCTCCAGCGATAAGCAGCGTTTTTGCCGATACCCCGGGCAAGCGCGAAGACCAAAGAGTAAAGACAGATGCAGACAAGAACACTGTATGAGAAAATCTGGGATGCGCATGTGGTGGATGCTGGCGATGGGGATACATCGCTGATCTATATCGACCGGCACATCATCCATGAAGTGACCACCCCGCAGGCCTTTGAGGGCCTCAAGCTCGCCGGGCGCACGGTACGCCGGCCTGAAGCGATTATTGCTGTGCCGGACCATAATGTCCCGACAACAGATCGCGATAAGCCCATTGAGGACCCACAGTCCGCTGCCCAAGTCGCGCTGCTCAAAGAAAACTGCCTGGAATACGGCATTGAGCATATTGAGATGAACGATATCCGCCAGGGTATCGTGCATGTCATCGGGCCGGAACAGGGCATTACTCAGCCAG
Organism: Pseudomonadota bacterium; assembly: GCA_039030675.1. Classification (GTDB taxonomy): domain Bacteria; phylum Pseudomonadota; class Alphaproteobacteria; order Sphingomonadales; family CAKZYD01; genus CAKZYD01. The sequence goes on from JBCCDR010000425.1 coordinate 1,317, forward strand.
GCATGACCATTGTCTGCGGCGATAGCCATACCGCGACCCATGGCGCCTTTGGGGCGCTGGCCTTTGGCATCGGCACCTCTGAAGTGGAACATTGCCTCGCCACGCAGACCCTGCAGCTTAAGAAATCTAAAACCATGAAGGTCGAGGTCGCTGGAGAGCCGGGTGACTGGCTCACCGCCAAGGACATCATCCTGGCCATTATCGGCCAGATCGGCACCAATGGCGGCACGGGCCATGTGATCGAGTTTGCTGGCCCCGCGATAACCGCGCTCACCATGGAAGGGCGCATGACCTTGTGCAACATGGCGATCGAGGCGGGCGCGCGCGCTGGCCTAATCGCGCCTGATGAAAAGACCTTCGCTTATTTGAAAGACAAGCCGCGCGCGCCGCAGGGCACGCACTGGAACCAAGCGGTTGCCTATTGGTCCACGCTCAAATCTGACGAGGGCGCTGTGTTTGACAAAACCGCCACGGTTGATGTCTCGGATATTCCCCCGCTGGTCACGTGGGGCACCTCGCCTGAAGATGTTGTGCCGATCAATGGCACAGTGCCGGTGCCGGACGCGTTTGACAGCCCCGCCAAGCAGGAAGGCGTGCGCACGTCGCTGGCCTCTAGGGGGCGGGATGCGGGTATGTAGGTCACGGCCATTAAACTTGCCCGTGCGTTTATTGGCTCGTGCACCAATTCGCGCATCGAAGATATGCGCGCTGCTGCCGCTGTGATTGGCGGGCGCAAAGTGGCTGATCATGTCATCGCCATCGTCGTGCCCGGCTCTGGCCTGGTGAAGGCGCAGGCGGAGCGCGAGGGACTGGACAAGCTCTTCACCGATGCCGGCTTTGAGTGGCGCGAACCGGGCTGCTCCATGTGCCTGGCCATGAATGCTGATAAGGTCGGGCCGAAGGAACGCTGCGCGTCTACATCAAACCGCAACTTTGTGGGCCGCCAGGGCCCGGAAGCGCGCACCCACCTGATGAGCCCGGCGATGGCAGCGGCAGCCGCCTTATCCGGCTATCTGGCCGATGTACGTGATTTCACCCCGGCCCCGCAGCAGGAGGCAGCTTAACCCATGGACCCGTTCAAAACCCTCACCTCCAAAGCCGTACCGTTCAACCGGGCGAATGTGGATACGGATATCATC
>JBCCDR010000426.1:0-2455 GCA_039030675.1 Pseudomonadota bacterium
GGATTGATATGACCGCCTTTGGCTCCGGTATCACGGTCCAGACAACAGGCACGGGCTTTACAGGAACCGCGAAGGAGATCATTAGCACCGTCACCAATCTGGGTGGCACGGATTACACGCTGGTGGATTACGATGTCGATGGGGACAGCTTGGAGTTGGGCACATAAACCGGCGCCTTATCGAACCGCCGCACTTTGGTGGTACGAAAGCCGATTTGCTCCACCGTGCCTTCAATCAGCCCATCGACCTTAATCCAGTCGCCTGAATGGAACCGCCGCTCGGCAATTAAGAACAAGCCTGCGATCAGGTTTTTAAACAAGTCCTGCGCGCCAAGCGCCACGGCAACGCCAAACAGCCCGAGCCCGGCCAGCAAAGGCGCAACTTTAATCCCCCAGATTTCCAAGATGACCGCCGCCCCAAGGGCGAGGATGGCCACCTTGAGCGATTTGCCAAGCCAATTGACCATTTCAGCCGTGAGCACCCGGCCCGGCTGCAGCGCTTCAACAGTGAGCGGCCGCGTGCCTGCATAAAGGAGCCAAAACAGGGTGAAGGCCACCAACGTTCGGTCGACATTATAGGCCAGGTTGAGCGCCGCGCCTTGCAGCGGCAGTGACTGGGTGGCGATAAAGGCAGCAATCACCACTGGAATGAACGCCAAAGGCGGCTCCAGCGCTTCTACCAGCAAGTCATCCAGCTTGAGGCTGGTTTTTTGCGCTAGGGCCATCAGACGTTTTGAAATGAAGCGCACGAAGAGTTTGCGCACTAAAAAGCCGGCAAGCACAATCAGCACCGCCGTCAGGAGGTCGCCCACGCTGACGCCGGCAAAACCGTGCTGCCACACGGTGACGACCAGCGCCCAAAACTCTTCTAAGTTCTCTGGCATTTCAAACGTCATAGCGCGGTTCTAGCCTTCCTTAGACAGCGCGCTAGACAGGTTTGCAAAGAACGTTTCAATACGCTTTGCGTTGGCGCCCACATCGCTCAGCCCCACACGAGAAACCGAGCGTGCGTCCACTAGGGATTTGCCAGTTTCGGTCGTCGTAACGCGCACCACCAGGTCGTCTTTAAAGCCAAACCAAAAGGTGGACTCCGTTGCCTCAACGCGGCCAGTCGCGGCATCCACATCGGCAATCGTCAGGCCCATGGCTTCCAGCACGCTCGCGGCCGTGTTGGTGACCGTTTCAACGCCCTGCGACACCACAAGCGGCTTTAAGTCCTTATAGCCCACTTCATGCAGCGCCTTGCGCTGAGCGTCGGTAAAGGGCTGGCCGTCTGGGTATTCACGCGGCGCGATGGAGACGAATTGCGGCCGATTTTCTAAGTCCGTGGATATGTCATGGATGGGCGGCTTGCCCATGGCGCTGAGCACCATATAGCCTAGAAAGCCAGCGATGCCGAGGCCGCCCAGAAACGCGATGAGAGTGTTGAGGCGCCCTTGGTCCCGCAGCGGCCGGATGAGCCCGAAGACGGCGACTACCGCCGCAATCACTGCAAACGCGCCGCCGATGGCCAGGCCAATGAAAGAGGCCCTAAAATTCACCAGGCCAATTTTTGACAGCAGCGGCGCAGCAATCAAAATCAGCATCCCGAGCAGCAGCGCGCCCCAAGTGATGCGTGAAAACCAGCTTATATTTGCCATGTGAAACTGCCCCTTTTTTGCGCTTATCGTGACCCATTATCTTGCCACTAACCCATCGGTTTCAACCCCGCCTGACTTGCCAGTTTTACCGCAAGCGGGTACCGTCTGGCTTTGTTTGGAGTGTTTCTAATATTATTCCATACATTTTTGGGGAGACAGAGCGATGCTCATTAGCGCAATCCTTGCCGAAAAAGGCGGCGCGATTATTTCTGTGGCGGCTGACCGGCCACTTATCGAATGTACGCAGGTTTTAAGAGAGCACCGCATTGGCGCTGTTCTGGTGATGGAAGGCGACCACCTCAGTGGTGTGCTGTCCGAACGCGATATCATTCGCGGTTTGTCCAATGACGGCGCGGATATTCTCAGCCAGCCGGCCAGTACTTTGATGACGCGCGAAGTAATCACCTGCAGCCCTGACCTGGACCTGCCAGGCGCGCTTGAATTGATGACGGACAATCGTATCCGGCATTTGCCCGTGAAAGAGAATGGCGCTCTTCTGGGCGTGATTTCCATCGGGGATTTGGTGTCTTACCGCATCAAAGAAAGTGAGCTGGAAGCAGAGGCGCTTAAGGGCTATATCGCCGCCGGCTGATTGTTTCCTTAAGCGAAATTCTGTCCTTCCTGCCCGGCCGCTTATGCTGGGCGATGGCAGCATTTATATATCTCTTCATGAAACGCACGGGGCCTCGCGCCCCTTAAAGTGACGATAGGAGAGATATCATGACCTATGTAAGACGGACCGAAGAACGCGGCTTTGCGGACCATGGCTGGCTGCAATCGCGCCACAGCTTTTCCTTCGGCCAGTATTTTGACCCC
>JBCCDR010000427.1:0-2442 GCA_039030675.1 Pseudomonadota bacterium
TGGCCGCCTTTGATGTTGGCCTTCGGGTTGTGGCCGACGCCGACGCCGCGTTTCTTTAAGAGGGCGATGTCGCTGGCGTTGAGCTCAATGACATGCGCGCCGAGCAAGCGCTCGTGCAGGGCGCCGACGCGGTCGAGATATTCGATGATGCTTTCGCCCTCGTTCATGGAGTTGAAGCGCTCTTGGATGAGCCATTTCTCATTGCCGAACTCGGCCATGTGCATGACCATGGGCACGTCATATTGCTCTGACAGCGCGCGGCATTTGCGCAGCATCTCAGGCGACACGGTATAGGGGGCGTGCGGCGCTACGGCGGGGACGATGAGCGGGTCATCTTTGAACTCTTTGATGAAAGCTTCAGCATAAGCAAGTCCGCCAAAGGGCTCCTTTGCGTCTACGACAGGAAAGCCAATGACGGTTTCGCCCAGCACGCCGCGGATGCCGACTTCGCGGGTGGCGCGGGCTACTTCGTCTTCGTGATAATACATGTCGGTGACGAGGGTGACGCCGCCGAGAGCGAGCTCCATGGCGGCATGGCGTGCGGAGACGTGGATGAGCTGGCGATTGAGCAGCTCTTTTTCCAGCGGGAACATCACGTCAAACAGCAGGTTATCGACGTTGTATTCTCCAATGCCGCGGAAAGCGACCATGGGCGTGTGATTGTGCAGGGAAATCATGCCCGGCATGACGATACCGCCAGCAGCATCAATGGTTTTGATGGGGCTGGCCCAGTCTAGGATGTCCTTCCCGCCAATGGCGGTGATGACGTCGCCATCAATCAGGACGACGGCGTCTTCGATGACGCGGTAGTCCTTGTCCATGGTGATGAGCCGGGCATTGATGATGGCTGTTGAGGCCTGCGCTGCGCAGATGTGCAGCCCTGCCAGAAATACCAAAAGTCGCCACATGCCCATCGCCCCTGTCTCCTTCAGGGTGGGAGCATACGCGAAGTCGCAGCCGCTGCGCTAGCGGCTCAGCGGGATTTTAGGCAGCGCGCACCCGCACGGGGATAGCGCTCATGAGCGGAATGCCGGTTTTCTGGTCAAAGTCTTTGTCCGCAAAGCTGAGCCGGCCGGTGTTACCGCCTTCTCCTAGCGGATCGTCTTCCTCGCTGGGCGTTGTGCCCCAGGCATGGGGCACAGACAGGCAGCCTGGCCGCACATCTGGCGCAGCCTTGGCGACGCAGGCGATGCTGGCGCGTTCAGATTCGATGAAGATCGTGTCGCCGTCATTCAGCGATAGATCTTCTAAATCCACCGGGTTCATGAAGGCTGGATGATGCGGCATGCGTTTGCGTTGAATGGGGTCTTCGTGCCAGTTGGAGTTGTGGATGTCATTCAGACGCCGGCTGATCACGCGGTACGGATAGTCTTCTAGGTCCGCAGTCTTGCCGAGGCGCTCTTCACACTCCGCCAGCTCTGCCAGCATGGGCCCGCTGCCAATGTTGAGTTTTGTGTCCCAGCCTTCAGGCTTGGCGGTCACATCCGTCGTTCTTGGCCAGATTTTGCCCTTATGCATCTCCGGGTCAGCAAAGGCGTCTTCAACGGGCAAGGGCGCGCCGCGCAGGGTGGCGCCCCATGCTTCCATGGGCGTTGGACGCTGCTGGCTTGGAATGTGCGTGCGGTTGTCCTCCGCTTCTGCCGGGTCGAGCAGCGCGAAGGACTGGACATCTAAGGGCTTGCCTAAATGGGCCGCCATGGCGTGCAACGCTTCAAACTCTTCGCACAGGTCAGAGCCCTCAGGCACGTCCATAATGGGCGCGCTGACCTGGCCATAGGTCTCTTCAAAGCCCCAGCCCGCGCCGAAGGCGCCGAAATACTCTGTCGCCGCTGTCGTGCCGTGGATTTCGTAGTGCAGCTTGGGTGCTATGACATAATCAGCGACATCACAGGTTTTCGACATGCGCACATCGAAACAGACCAGAAGGTCGAGAGCCTCCATGGCTTCCGCTGTCTTGATTTGATCCGGCCAGGCGAGCATGGGGTTGCCGCCCAGGCAAATCAGCGCTTTGATTTGACCTTCGCCAGGCGTGAGGATTTCATCCGCCAGCGCAGCGGTGGGCAAGCCGGAAATGCTCTCTTCCATATCGCGGACGCGCAGTTTTTTGCCAAAGCCGATGGAGGGCATTGGGCCAGGCGAGCCGGCAATGGCGGGCAGGGGCTTGATGAAAACCCCGGCATTGCGCTTGACGTCTCCCGCCCGGCGCCAATGGCCCATGAGGGACGTGATGGACAGGTTGAGGTATTCGGTAATATTGCCAAAGCCGGCCATGTTGGGCCCAGTGCCGCAGGAGATATGGCCTTTTTTGCACGACCCGAAGATGCGTGCCGCTTCAATGATGTCCTCAGCCTTTACATCCGCGCGGGCGGCAACCAAGTCCGGTGTGAAGGGCTCGACTGCGGCTTTCAGCGCTTCAAAGCCTTCGGTTTCTTCTGCCACAAA
>JBCCDR010000428.1:0-2427 GCA_039030675.1 Pseudomonadota bacterium
GATATCCCCATCATGATGCAAGTGGGGCAGAACCTGATTTACCAAAAAGAGGTGCGGCTCCCCTCAGTTGCCAAGCCGATTTTGCTCGACCAAGTGGCCATCGATTTTCCGGACTTAAAGCTTCTGGGCATTCATATCGGCGTGCCGTGGACAGATGAGATGATCGCCATGGCCTGGAAGCACGAGAATGTCTACATCGGCATTGACGCTTATGCGCCAAAGCATCTGCCTGCTTCGCTCAAACACTATATGAACAGCTATGGCAGCCATAAGGTTCTCTTCGGGACGGATTGGCCCGTGATTGATCCGCAGCGTGCTGTGAAAGAAATGGAAGCGCACGGCTTTCGCGAGGGGCCCTATGAACAAATCATGCGCACCAATGCGCTGAAGGTTTTCGATTTTGATCGCAAACGTAGAGGCAGCTAGGCCATGACCGCGCGCCCATTGCTCATCACATCGGGGCTGAGGGCCTCTGCCGCGCGAAGCCCGGATAAAATTGCCATGTCCTGCGATGGGGAGGGCACGCGCACCTATGCTGAGCTAGTCGGGCGCATTGATGCGCTGCGCGCGGCGGGCGAGCATGTGTGGGGCCTCAAGCACGGGGATGTGGTCGCGCTCATTGCGCCCAATTGCTTGGCTTATTTTGAGATTGTCTCCGCCTTTTCCGAGTTAGGCGTGGCAGTGGCGACCATAAACTACCGCCTGTCTGCGCCGGAAGTTGCTCAGATTGTGAGCGATTCAACAGCTCAGCTCGTCTTCTACCACCCCAGCTGCGCGGCGCTGGCTGAGCCGCTTGAAGGTGTCACGCTTATCAGCACTGACGCGCCCATTCCGCAGGCGCCGCCAGCGTCGTCTGTGATTGCGCAAGAAACAGATACCTTTGCGATCCCCTACACCTCCGGAACGACAGGCTTACCGAAAGGCGTCATGATCTCGCACCGCTCGCGCGCGATGACCTTTTATGCCATGGCGGCCGAGTACCAGTGTTATTCAAGCGCGTCGCATTTCCTTGCCATTGCGCCCTTCTGCCATGGGGCGGGGTTTGCTTTTGGCTTCGCGCCGCTGTTCTTCGGTGGGCGTGTGGATATCCTCGCCGCCTTTGACGCTGAGACGGTTCTGCGCAAGATCGCCGAGGGTGCGTGTGATGGGATATTCATGGTGCCAACGCATTTTCAGGCACTCTTCGACTTAAGCCCTGAGATTTTAGAGGCCTGCCGCGGCAAACATCGCTTGCGGACGATCATCTCCAATGCGTCCGCGCTGCCGCAGCCGATGAAAGAGACCATTATCAGCTATTTTGGTGAGGGCCTGCTGCATGAGACCTATGGGTCCACAGAAGGCGGCATTGTCACCAACTTGCGCCCGCACGATCAGCTGAGAAAGCAGCGCTGCGTTGGGCCTGCTTTCGTTGATACCGAGATTTCCCTGCGCGATGGAGAAGGCAACGAGGTGCCGGACGATACACCCGGAGAGCTGTTTTCTCGCGGCCCATGCCTCTTCTCAGGCTATTGGAACCGCCCAGATGCCACGCAAGAGGCCGTGCAGGGCGACTGGGTGAGTGTCGGCGACATCGCAGTGCGCGACAGCGAGGGCTATATCTATATCGTCGACCGAAAGAAGGACATGATCATTTCCGGCGGCATCAATGTCTATCCGCGCGAAATTGAAAATGTTTTGGCCGATCATGCCGCCATCAAAGACAGCGCTGTTTTCGGCATTTCTGACCCCGCGTGGGGCGAGAGCATCTGCGCAGCGCTGGTGTTGAACGACGGCGCGGGTACCCAGGCCAGCGACATTACGCAGTGGCTGGAAGGGCGTATCGCGCGCTTTAAAGTCCCGCGCACCATTCATTTTGTTGACGCACTGCCGCGCAACGCCAATGGCAAGGTGCTCAAACACGTTTTGAGCAAGACATATAGCGCGGCCTAGCCTGGCCGGTTTTGCGGCTCTAATGCAGCTACGTGCAAAAAGTGTTTTGCGCTGCAACAAAAGTATGCTTAGTTCGATGTGCTGCCACTCAATGGCGACTGCAGCACTTTTCCATCCACAGTTGGATATCGAGCACATCCTAGCGGCTTAGGCCGGCGGGCGCAGTGGCTCATCTCTCATTAAAAACATGTCAACGCTCGGGCCGTACTCTGGCCTGATCGCAGGGAGCCTACCTATGTTCAAACTTTGTAAAACAGGCCTGATCGCCGCTGGGATCGCGTGTAGCGCGACCGCAGCGCAGGCCGGGGCCATTCAAGATGCGCTATCAGGCGCCAAGCCTCTTTTTAATGCGCGGTTGCGCTATGAAACCGTCGACCAAGATGCGCGGCCAGAAGGCGCAGAATCTGTTACCTTCCGGGTGCGCGCTGGGTTTCTGACCGCGCCCGTTCAAAACACCACCCTTGGCCTTGAATTTGAGTGGCTTGAGGAACTGGTTGA
>JBCCDR010000429.1:0-2426 GCA_039030675.1 Pseudomonadota bacterium
CCAGCAACTCATCGACATCTGAGAGCAGCTCTTCGCGCCACTGCGCTTCAGGCAGCGCTTCTAAACGCGCCTTTAAACGCGACATGGGCAGCCTGAGATCGTGTGCGAGATTGTTGGAGAGAGATTCAACCGCATTCACATGGTTTTCCAGCCGCTCAAACACGCCATTTAGAATAATGTTGATCCGGCTAAGATCATCCCAGCGGCTATCGACAGGCAGGCGCTGGGACAGGTTGCCGGTCTCAATGATCTGTTCCGCCGTTTGGCGCATCGCGCTCATGCGGCGATTCAAATAGAGGCCAATCCAAAGGCTCGTCATGGCTGCCAGCGCCATCAAGAGGAGGATTATCCAGCCTGCAAGAGTGTTGATGTCGCTTGAAGGCTTGTTTTCAAACGATGCGCTCTTTGCCACCGTCTCGCCAAGGGCGCTGAGCTCAGACGGTTCAATTTTGCCAGCCAGAACAGCTTCCCATTTCGCAGAGCGTTGCGCGGCGGCTGTTTGGCTAGCCACGTCCAAACGCGCGCGCTCCTGCAGGAGGTGCCCGGCCATATAAAGACAGCCTGCCAGAAAAATCGCGCTTGAAACCAAAGCAATGACGACGCTGGAGCTGCTCAGCCGTGCGGCGCTCATCGTCAGTCCGAGGCCTTCAGGACGTAGCCCGCCCCACGGACGGTGTGGATAAACTCTGTATCGCTGACCGCGGCAAGTTTGCGGCGCAAACGACTGATGTGGACGTCGACGATGTTGGTCTGCGGATCAAAATTATAATCCCAGATCGCCTCTAGAAGCATGGTGCGGGTAATCACTTGGCGTGCATGCTGCATGAAATATTCCAAGATCCGGAACTCTGTAGTCTGGAGCTCGACTTCAATGCCGTCAATAAAGGCAGCGCGTTCAAGGCGATTGAGACTGAGAGCGCCCACCGCGAGCTGGCCATTGTTACCACCGCCAGGTTGGCGCCGAGCAATCACCACCTCCAGTCTGGCGATGAGCTCAGCCACAGACACCGGCTTGGCCATATAGTCATCCGCGCCAGATTTGAGACCAGCAATCTTATCTTCAACCTTTGATCGCGCGCTGACGAAGACGGCCGGCACCTGATTACCCACTGCGCGCAGTGCTTTCAGAAGGCTCAGACCATCAAGCTTCGGAAGCATCCGATCCACAATGATCGCATCAAAATCCGTCTCCAAAGCCTGGTGCAAGCCATCTTGTCCGTCTCGCGAGACAAAAACTTGGTGGCCAGCGCTGACCAGCGCAGTCTTCAAATGCTCCGCGAGCAACGCATCGTCCTCTACCAAAAGCAGGTGCATGCGCCTGTATACGATCCCAGACGACTTTAGACTACAGATCTTGGTGCATACGGATATAGCAGAGATAGAAGTCAAGGGTCACTAAGCAGCCGTTGGCATCTCAAGGCTGTTGGCTTGGAGTCGCTCTCCGTGGAGACGCTGCTTTCCTAAAGCGTACTTAGGGTTGGATTGCCGTTGGGGCGCTGTTGCCGCGTCTGAACACAACGCAGAGATTATTGGCAGGCATTGTATGGGTGGTCTGATGGACCAACTGATGCTGGCGCATGCTTTCCACAACCGTGCCCAGGTCACGCAGGCCCCAGCGGGGGTCTCGCGCTCTTAAAGAGGCGTCAAACGCGGCGTTGCTTGGCGCGCTGTGGTGTTCGCCAAAGCGGAAAGGGCCATAGAGTATGAGGAGGCCACCGTGCTGCAAGATCTGCTGCGCGCCGCGTATCAGGCCGTCTGCCGCCTCTGGTGGCGCGATGTGGATCATGTTGGCGCAATAGATGACGTCCACCTGCTCAGGCGCGCCCTGCGCCCATGTCTCGGCCATGACATCGAGATGCAGCGGTGGCTGAGCAACGCTGCTGGCGTCTTTGGTCCAATGCGCGATGGTCTCTAGCGCTGCCAGGTCATAATCACTGCACTGCCAATGCCAGCCTTGGTTTTGGGCAAAAAAAGCAGCGTGCTCGCCTGTGCCGGAAGCAATTTCTAAGACATGCGCGCCTGCGGTGATGTGCTGGCGCAAAATGTCCAAAATCGGCGCCCGGTTGCGCATCGCAGCGGGCGATGAGCGCAGCCCTTCTTCATAAGGCGGGGCGGGTGTCACCCGCGTTTCCGCTTGCCCAGCAGCCAGCGAATGACCGCGATTGGCACTAAAATCATGGCGCCCATGAGAATATAGCCGCCGCCCCAGGCGATAAAGTTCTTACCCATTTGAAGGCCAGATTCCGCAGTGTCGGCAATCCATACACCTAGCGTCGGAAGACGAACTTGACTCAGCATCGGAGGAGCGCAACTTTCGCTTCAAATCTTTCGTTTTCTGACGCTCGATCTTAATTTAAAGCATTAAGTAAAGTAATGCTTTTTACTTAGATTAAACATAGATGTCAAAGCAAATATTGTAGGGTCTC
>JBCCDR010000430.1:0-2424 GCA_039030675.1 Pseudomonadota bacterium
GCCGCAATCTTGCGCAGGGATATGGCTTTATATCCCTCATCAATGAGCAATCTAATCGTCGCCCTTAAGATTTGCTCGATGCTTTCTTGACCCCGCGCGTATTTTCCAGGACGCTGCTTAAAGTCCAGTTCTGGAATATCCATAAAGTCCATTTCACCCCCAGCGGAACTCGTGTGTTGCAGTAACGCAACGGCGACAAAAGTCAAATTTTGTGCGCTTGACCTAATTTCGATTTTGTCGTTTAATACCTTCGAGAGGTTCTAAATCGGGGGTTACCTTATGAAAAAAGCCGCATTGGCTGTCGCCTCAACTGCGCTGAGCTTTACATTGATGCCAGCGCTTGTCTCTGCCGACGAGGCGAAATTCCCGACACCGCTTGAAGCTGAACCTATTCCGGCCATTGAAACGCTGCCCAAAGATTATCCAGACAGCTGGATGATTGTTCACGACTTCAATTTCAATTCCATGGTCGATGGACGCTTTAATGTGATCGATATCTCAGGGGAGGGCCATGGCCTGAAGGGTACGGTCCCTGCATCTCATTTTGCGCATATGCTGGCCCCGAAGAAGGCCAAAGAGATCTACGTCGCGGAGACCTACTACACGCGTATGGTGCGCGGTGAGCGCAACGACGTCATCACCATCTATGACCGTGACACCTTAGCCTTTAAGGACGAAATTCTACTACCAGACGGTAAGCGCGCTCAGATGATTGAGCTGCCTAATACCTTTCAGCTGACCAACGATGAGAAGTGGGCGCTTGTCTTTAACTTCACGCCGGCCTCATCGGTGCGCATTGTTGATATTGAAGCGCGCAAGATCCTGAACGAAATCGATATTCCTGGCTGCATGCTGACCTTCCCAACAGGCAGCCGCGGCTTTTCCACCATGTGTTCTGATGGCGGCATGACCGCAATCAGCCTTGGCAAGGATGGCAAGGTCGAAAAACAAGAGTCGATCCCAGCCTTCAACGACATAGACAACGATCCGCTGTTTATGTTTGCGACCCAAGGGTCCCAGCTGACGCACTTTGTGAGCTATAGCGGTGATCTCCAAACCATTGATTTCTCCGGAGATGTGCCAAGCGTGAAAGAGCGTTGGTCCCTGCTGGATGACTCCACACAAAGCTGGCGTCCTGGCGGCTGGCAAATCATTTCCAGCGACGAGCAGGGGCAGATCTATGTGTTGATGCATCCAGATGGCTTTGAAGGCTCGCATAAAAATGGCGGGAGCGAAGTCTGGGTGGTGTCTCCAAGCAAGCGCAAGGTCCTTAAGCGCATTGAGCTCAAAAACGAAGCCTGGTCCATTGGCGTGTCTGCGGGCAAAGAGCCGATGCTGGTGGCGGCGAGCTTAGCCGGCTTTATGGACGTCTATGACGTCAAGAGCGGATCATTCCTGCGCCAACTTGAGCAAACAGTGGCGTATAACCCCGTTGCGATGTTCCCAGCCCCATGAGTGTGACCGCTCTTGCCATAGCTCAGGGCGCCCTGTGGGTGGTCGTTCTGGTGATGCTGCTCATGGTCCTCGGCCTGATGCGTCAAGTGGGCACGCTGCTTGAACGCGTCTCGCCAGCTGGCATTTCCGCGGACAAAGCAGCGGCGCTGGCCATCGGCGATGCCGTCCCACACCGCACCTTGGCCGGTTTCTCCGGCGCCAACGTCGCGATAGGCGGCGCGCTGAAAGATAAGGCACAACTCATTGTGTTCGTCTCGCCGCAATGCGACGTCTGCAAGTCGATTTCTCCCATGATTGCCAGACTGTCGCACAGTGGGCGGACCCGTTTTACGACCACGCTGGCCGTGGCGCACGATGGATTAGAGGACGCGAGCACCTACGCTGCGGCGAGCCCAGACGTAGAGGCTGTCAGCGCGAAAGAGATCGCAAGCACCTTCGGCGCCGTTCAGCTGCCGCATGTGGTGATTATTCGCGAGGATGGCCGTTTAGAGACATCTGCCCCGGCCGCGTCTTCCAAGGCGTTTGAGGAGCTGGTTGCACCGCTCACCAAGGCCCTCAACACACCAAAAATTCCTGCTCAATCGATGGAGAGCCTGGCATGAGCCTGCTTGATAAAGCCACTGAAAAGATGACGCGCACAATTGCGCGGCGCACATCCCGGCGCAGCTTGTTTTCCTTCCTGGGAACGGCGCTTGCTGGGGCTGCGACTATGCCGCTTTTGCCCGTCTCTCGCGGGGAGGCAGCTGGCCCAAAGCTCGAAGCCAAAGATGGGTTTAATGAGTTTGGCTTGGTGCCATCCACCACCGGCAACCCCCAAGACCCTGGTGATCCGACAAGCTGCTCCTACTGGCGTTATTGCGCAATCGATGGCTTTTTATGTAGCTGCTGCGGCGGCACGGCGAGCAGCTGCCCGCCTGGTACGGAGATGTCGCCTATCACCTGGATTGGCACCTGCCGGAACCCAGCCGA
>JBCCDR010000431.1:0-2408 GCA_039030675.1 Pseudomonadota bacterium
ACGTTTGCACGCACAACGGTTTTCGAGACCGCCCCGTTCGACCACTCCGGCATCTCTCCATGGCGCTCAGCGGCGCGCTGATGTGATTAGCGGACGAGCGGCGGGACTGCAAGATATTGCGCTTGGCGCGCGGCGACCATGATTTTGCCGCTTTGTGCGCCATGATGAGTGGGCACAAAGGAAATGTTGAAACCGCGCCTGCGCGACCACATATGAATGACATGAGCGATATGCACACACATGAAAGCGCGCCGCATGTGACGCGGGAAGCGAAATTTAGGATTGGCCAGGTGGTGCGCCACCGGCTTTTCCCGTTCCGCGGCGTTATTTTCGACGTTGACCCGGAATTTAACAATTCTGAGGAGTGGTACGAGGCTATCCCTGAGAATATTCGCCCGGCCAAAGAACAGCCGTTCTACCACTTGTTCGCGGAGAACGAGGAATCGAGCTATGTGGCGTATGTCAGCCAGCAAAATCTGCTGGCCGATGATAGCGGCAAGCCGGTAAACCACCCCGACATTGGCGCCATCTTAGAGCGCGATCCAGCCGGCGCGTACCGGCTGCCTGCCCAGCGCGCCAATTAGCCTTCAGTCCGTCATGAGGCGGCGCTGCATGAAGGCGAGCTCCAAAGCTTGGCGGTAGGCTGATTGAATGTTGTTTGACGCGCCTGCATGGCCGCCTTCTATATTCTCATAATAGAGGAACGACTGGCCCGCATCGGAGAGTGCGGCGGCGAGCTTGCGGGCATGGGCGGGGTGCACGCGGTCATCTTTGGTGGAGGTGAAGATGAAGGCCTCGGGCAAGGCTTTGTCTGCGCTGACATTGTGATAGGGGGAATAGGCTGCCAGATACGGGCGCATGTCTGCGTCATCGGGGTCCCCATATTCGCCCACCCAGCTGGCGCCGGCGAGTAGCCTGTCATAACGCAGCATATCCGCCAGTGGGACGCCGATGATGGCGCCGTTGTGTTTGTCCGCATAGCGGGTGAGCATGACGCCGGTGAGCAGGCCGCCATTGGAGCCGCCGGACACGCCAATATGGGCAGGGTCTGTGAGTTTGGATGCCACCATGTCGTCCATGATGGCGGCGAAATCTTCAAAGGCTTTATGACGGTTTTTCAGGAGCGCGGCTTGGTGCCATGCAGGCCCATATTCGCCGCCGCCGCGGATGTTGCCCAGAACAAACACGCCGCCTTGCTCCAGCCACAGCTGGTATTTGGCTGACAGGTAGAAGGGCGTCACAGGGATTTCAAAGCCGCCATAGCCATAGAGCCAGACGGGCGCTGGTTTGCGCTTCGGCAGCTTTTTCGGGCGGACCACATAGTAGGGAACCTGCGTGCCATCGGGAGATGTGGCAAAGCGCTGCTCGGCGATGATTTTTGATGCGTCAAAGCGCGCTGGCAGGGCGTCGATCTCCTTAGGCGTTCCGTTGTCGACGATGTACAGCGTTTCAGGCTTGGTGAAGCTCTCAAACTGGACGAACAGACGGTCGCTTGCATCGTCTGCATCGATGATGGACAGCGTGCCAGCCTCTGGCAGGTCAACCGGCGTGGAGACCCATGCGCCGTCAGCGCCCACAGTGAAGCGCAGCAACTCGCCGCTCACATCATTGAGCGTGACCACATACACCGCATCGCGGGTCACGCGGACGCTTTGAACGGCTTGAGAGTCGCCAGGCGCGAAAATCAAAGCCGGCGCGCCATCGCCGCCGGCGAGAGCATTTTCGACATCAAGCGCGACCAAGCTACCGGCTGGGAAATCACCCCAGGCGCTGCGCATGAGGGCGAGGACACGGTCTGTGCCATAGTCCACCACATTGGCATCCTCCGGAAGGGGCAGCTTCTGCGGCGGTTTTCCGGGCTCAAACACACGGCTTTGATTGGTCCAAAACGTTAAAATATTTTGCAGATAGACCCGGCTTTTCCCGGCCGCGTGTTTTGCGCTGACAGCAAGGCCCATATGCTTGGCATCGGTGGCAAAGACTTCCGGGGCCTCGGCGAGCGCTGTCCCGCGCTTCCATAGGCGCTGGGTGCGCGGATAGCCTGATTCTGTGAGGCTGTCGGCGCCATAATTGGTGCCGATGAGCAGATGGTCTTCATCGACCCAATCAAACCAGGTCTTGGCGACGGGCACGTCAAAGCCGCCTTTAACAAAGGCTTTGGCCTCCAAGTCAAACTCACGCCAACGCGCTGCGTCGCTGCCACCCGGAGAGAGAGAAATCATGCACAGGCGCTCTTCTGGGCCGAGGCAATTGAGGCCTTTATAGACCCAATTCTCGCCTTCTGCGTCTGCCAGGGCATCGATGTCGAGAACGTCTTCCCATTCGGGGCTGCCGCTGAGAAAGCCGAGCTAGAAGAGCAGAAAAAGCCGAAAAAGGCGCGCAAGTCCAATCGTCAAAGCGTTGGCGAA
>JBCCDR010000432.1:0-2383 GCA_039030675.1 Pseudomonadota bacterium
CCAAATCGGTCTCGCAAAGGCGTTGTCAGCAAGCCAGAACGTGTGGTGGCGCCAATCAGTGTAAAGGGCGGCAAATCAATCCGCACAGACCGTGCCGCGGGACCCTCCCCGATGATCAAATCCAGCTGAAAATCTTCCATGGCTGGGTAGAGAATTTCTTCCACAGCTGGATTGAGGCGGTGGATTTCGTCGATGAAGAGCACGTCCCGCTCTTCCAGGTTTGTAAGCAGCGCTGCGAGGTCTCCAGATTTCGCAATCACCGGGCCTGACGTCGCTTTAAAGTTGACGCCGAGTTCGCGCGCAACAATCTGCGCCAGCGTAGTTTTGCCCAATCCCGGCGGGCCATGAAACAGCACATGGTCCATGGCTTCTGCCCTGCCGCGGGCCGCCTCAATGAAGATGCGCAGGTTTTCGCGTGCTTGCTGTTGACCCGTGAAGTCCTTGAGATACAGCGGGCGAAGCGAGCCTTCACCCGTATCGTCGCCATCAGCCTCGGCGCGCAGCATGGGGTTGAGGGGGCTGTCATCCATGTCTTAAGGCGCCAATGTTTTCAGGGCTGCGGTGATAATGGCGTTAAGCTGCACGTTCTCACCCAGAGATTCCTGGGCACCGCGCACAGCAGCAAAGGCTTGCGAACGGTCATATCCAAGGTTGGTGAGCGCAGAGACAGCATCCGCTGCCGCCCCGCCGGTTTCAGCGGTGATTCCCGCAGGCATTGCTAGATGCGGTTTACGCTCCGGCAATGCAACTGAACCAGCCTTATCGCTCAATTCGTTGGCAATGCGGCTGGCGAGCTTCGGCCCGACGCCATTGGCCCGTGACAGGGCTTTGGCATCCTTCGCTGACAAGGCCAGGAGCAAATCATCCGGCGTAAAGACAGACAATATGGCAAGCCCCACCCTCGCGCCGACGCCTTGCACGGAGGTGAGCATTTGAAAGCAGCGCAGCTCCGCCGCGCTCAGAAACCCAAACAGGTGGATGTGGTCTTCGCGGACCTGCGTTTCAACGTCCAAGCTTACGCTTTGGCCAATGGCGGGCAGCGCCCCGAGCACTTTGCTAGAGACAAAAACATGATAGCCAACACCGCCCACATTGAGCACAACGCTATCGTCTCTTACAGACTGAACAGTGCCACTCAGCCAAGCAATCATGCGCGCGCTCCGGCGGCTTTGCGCAGGCGGTGCGCGCCTGGTCCGCGTTGATGCGCGTGGCAAATGGCAACGGCCAGGGCATCAATTGCGTCCGCGCCGCTTATCTTGGTGGCAGGCAGCAACTGAGCGACCATGGCGGCCACTTGGCCTTTGCCCGCATGGCCGACACCGACGATGGCTTTCTTGATGTGGTTGGGCGCGTATTCCGCGACTGTCAGTCCTGACAAAGCCGGTACCAGCAAGCACACGCCGCGTGCCTGGCCCAGCTTCAGCGTACTCACCGGATTTTTGTTCACAAACGTCTCTTCGACCGCGGCCTCTTGCGGCGCATATTCGGCAATGATTGCGCCCAGCCCGTCGTGCAGGGACAAGAGCCGTGCTGAGAGGTCTTCACCGGAATTAGAGGTCACAGTGCCATGGGCCAGATGCTTCAGCCGCAAGCCATCGCTTTCCACGATGCCCCAGCCGGTCGCCTGCAAGCCAGGGTCTAAGCCTATGATCCGCCGAAGGCTCAACAGGCCCTACCCGTCCAGCTGCGCCATAACGTCATCGGAGACATCGTAGTTGCCGAACACGACCTGGACGTCATCATTGTCCTCAAGCGCATCAATTAAACGCATGAGCGTTCCGGCTTGGTCCACATCCACATCAATGAGCGTTCCAGCTTTCCAGATGAGTTTGGAGCCTTCGGGCTCACCAAGCGTATCTGTCAGCGCTTTGGTCACATCGTTGAGTGTCGTCATTTCGGTGTAGATGAAGTGCGCATCTTCCTCGGTTTCGACATTCTCTGCTCCGGCTTCCAAGGCGGCTTCAAAAACCGTGTCAGCATCGCCGGCGCTGGCGGGATAGCTTATCTCGCCAACGCGCTCGAACAGGTAATTGACGGAACCGCTTTCGCCCAGGTTACCGCCGTTCTTAGAGAAGATGGTGCGCACGTCAGACGCGGTGCGGTTACGGTTGTCCGTCAACGCTTCCACGATGAGCGAAACGCCGCCAGGGCCGAAGCCCTCATAGCGCATTTCTTCGTAATTCTCGTCATCCCCGCTTTGGGATTTTGCGATGGCGCGCTCAATATTGTCTTTGGGCATCGACTGGGCTTTGGCCGCAGCAATGGCTGAGCGCAGGCGCGGGTTAGCGTCGGGGTCGGGGCCACCCATTTTGGCTGCCACGGTGACTTCCCGCGCGAGCTTAGAGAAAATTTTGGAGCGCTTGGCATCCTGCGCCCCTTTGCG
>JBCCDR010000433.1:0-2382 GCA_039030675.1 Pseudomonadota bacterium
GACAAGCCCATCAGCCCCGGCGCGCTAAGCCCTGCCGCGCACCGCTGGTCGCGCACGCTGGCGCTGATTGCCTATTGCATGCTTGCCGTCACCCCGTTGCTGGGCTTTGTCAATGCCTGGACGCACGGCCTGCCGGTTCATTTTGGGCCCCTTCCCGCCTTGCCAGCCCTTATGAATATGGACCGCAATCTGTGGGTCTTTTCTGGCTATTTTCACACAGCGCCGGGCTTTTCAGTCATCTTAATCAATCTCGCTGTGCTGGTGTCCGCGGCGTATTATCTGTTTCGCTACGGCGTCGGCGTCCTTAAGGGCTTTCCGCCAGGCTTTGGCCTGCTCGCTCTGCTGTGCTTTGGCAACACGGTCTATGCGCTGTCGACTTTCTCCGGGCCTGAGCCGGGGCCGCGCAGCGTGGGCATCTACCTGGCCATTGTTGCCAGCGTGTTTGTGCTCTCGCGCTTTTTTGGCCGCAAAGCCGCCGACCCGGCGGAGCCGCGCGGCAGCGTGCCTGCCTTGGCAGCCTTTGCTGCGCCGGTGGCCGCACTGGCGTTGGTCGGCTACGGCCTTTACGGGCCATATCTCTTCTTCCGCGTGAACCCGTTCCATATGGAAGCGACCGTTGAAGCGCCGGAGGGCATCACCTACCACCAGGAGATTGTGGCCCGCGTTGAAGTCACGCCGGAAACGGATTTCGAGCGCCAAGTCGCAGAAGAGCATGTGAAATGGTGCGGGTTCTGCCACACCTTTGAAAAGGGCGAAGAGCATCTTCTTGGCCCCAACCTGTACGGCATTTTCGGCCAGGAAATCGCAACGGTTCCGAATTTCCCTTACACCGAGGCAATGGTGGCAACCCGCGCGCCAGGTCGCGTGTGGACGGATGAATTGATGATGGAGTTCATCTCCGGACCAGATGACTTTGCGCCCGGCACCACCATGATTGTCTCCTCAGGCAATGTGACAGACCCGGCAAAGCTCAGGGCCATGGTGAATATCCTGAAAAAACGAACCATGGGCGATACGGTCATCGTTGTTGACGAACTCAGCCGGTAACAGGGATGAACATCGTAATCGCAGGGGCTGGCATTGGCGGCCTCACCACCGCCATTGCGCTGGCACAAAAAGGCCATGACGTTCAGGTGTATGAGCAAGCCCCGCAGCTTGGCGAAGTGGGCGCGGGTATTACCATCACGCCCAATTCCGACCGGGTGTTTACCGCGCTTGGGCTGGGCGGCGCTTTGGCCCCGCATATTGTCGTGCCTGAACGACAGCTCACGCAGCACTGGCAAACTGGCGCCGTCATAAAGGACGTGGAGCGCGGTGAGGTGACCGCGAGGCGCTATGGCGCAGGCTATTACCATATTCACCGCGCTGACCTGCACCAGGTCCTGGCGGACGCCTTTTTAGCGCTGGTTCCCGGCGGCATCGTGCTGGGCAGTCCTGCGCAAGCGGCATCTCCAGATGGGACGCTCACTCTGGTGGATGGCACCGCTCATCACGCAGACTTGATCATTGGTGCCGATGGGCTGAAAAGCCGGGTACGCGAAAGCGCGTTTACCACCAGCGCGCCTGAATTCACCGGCCAAGTGGCCTGGCGCGGCCTGGTGCCCATTGAGCGTGTCGATCCGGCAGCCCGCATGGACATGCCGGGCATTCACATTGGCCCCAAGCAGCTGTTCATGCGCTACCCGGTGCGGGGAGGCAAACTCATGAACTATGCAGCCTTCGTTGATGTTGGCGGCTGGGCTGAGGAAGGCTGGACTATCCCCTCTAGCCAAGCGGAACTGCTGGGCTATTTCGGCGCCTGGGACAGCGCGGTCACGGCGCTGATTGAGGCCACGCCCGATGATGAGCTGTTTAAATGGGCGCTCAATGTCCGCAAGCCTCTGGAAAGCTGGATCGCAGGCAAGGTCACGCTCATTGGTGATGCGGCCCATGCCATGCTGCCGTTTATGGGCCAGGGCGCTGCAACCGCGATTGAAGATGCTATGGTGCTCGCCCGGTCCATAACGGACCATGATGTGGCTGAGGGCCTGCAGCGCTATGACCGCGCGCGCCGCCCGCGCACGGATGCGATCCAAGAGAACTCGCGCCTCCTGGGGCTGCAGTTTCAAGGCAAGGATCCCGCATCCGTGACCGCCGGACGGATCAAGAATGAAGAAGAGCTCGGCCTGTTTGAGTATGACGCTGTCACAACAGATATTTGACCGCACTGCGAGTAGCGCTATATCCGCTCTATAACCAGAGTGGGTGCGTCTTTCCATGCCCGCCGATCAAGCAAAGCGGGAGATGCTATATGGGCTTAGAGCGCGGCGTGCCAATCAGGGCAATTTCACGCGGGCTTGCGGTTTTGCAGGCTGTGAACCGCAATCCGCCTTTATCGATGAC
>JBCCDR010000434.1:0-2371 GCA_039030675.1 Pseudomonadota bacterium
CGCTGGCGGCGATATTCGCTGCCTTCACGACACCGGTAAGGCCGACCCAAAGTCTGCTGCTGAATTCTACCGCGAAGAATATCTCACAGACGCGGCCGTCTATCATTTCCCAAAGCCGTATTTGGCTTTCATTGATGGGATTGTGATGGGCGGTGGCGTGGGCATCTCAATTCATGGCAGCCACCGCATTGCCGGGGACCGTACGCTGTTTGCCATGCCTGAGACCGGCATTGGGCTTTTCCCGGATGTAGGAGGCAGCTACTTCCTGCCCAAAATGCCTGGGCAGTTGGGCATGTTCTTGGGGCTTACCGGGGCGCGGCTGAAAGCTGCGGATTGCCTTTATGCCGGCGTGGCCACGCATTATGTGCCAAGCGACAAACAAGCGGCTGTGATTGACCAGATTTGCGTCAAAGCCAGCAGCAAAGAGCATATCAATGACATCCTCGCCCATGCCCATGAGGACCCGGGTGCGGGGCCCATTGAAGCGCTGCAAGGCGAGATTGATAAACACTTTGACGGCGCGGATGTCCGCTCCATCATGACCGAGCTTGACCAAGACCAAAGCGAATGGGCGCAAAAGCAAGCCAGCATTTTGCGTAGCAAAAGCCCCACCTCTCTGAAGGTCACCTTCGAACAGCTCAGCCGCGGTGCCTCGATGAGCTTTGATGACGCCATGAAAATGGAAATGCGCATGGCCGCGCGCGTGATGCAGGGCCATGATTTTTATGAAGGCGTGCGCGCCACCATTATTGAAAAAGGCGCAACCCCCAACTGGCAGCCCGTGCGCATCGAAGATGTGACGCAGGAAGCCGTGGAGGCTTATTTCGCTGACCTTGGCGAAGATGAGTTGCAGCTGCCTGTTTAGGAGATACACATGACCACCATTGCGTTTATTGGCCTGGGAAATATGGGCGGGCCGATGGCGGCCAATCTTGTTGCTGCCGGGCACGCCGTCATCGGCGTTGATTTGTCAGACGTTGCAAAAGAGGCGCTCAAATCTGCCGGCGGCTCTGTGGCAGCCACAGCGCACGACGCCGCTGGGCAAGCAGATGTCGTGGTCACCATGCTGCCTGCTGGCCCGCATGTGGAGGCGGTCTATGCTGACGTCATGACAGTCGCCAAGCCTGGTAGCGTCTTCATTGATTCCTCCACAATCGATGTCCCCACCGCGCGCAAGGTTATCGCAAAGGCTGAAGAGGCCGGTTTCCACATGGTCGATGCGCCTGTCTCCGGGGGTACGGCAGCGGCGCAGGCGGGTACGCTCACGTTCATGACCGGTGGCACAGCGCAGGCCTTTGAGAAGGCGAAGCCGTATCTCGACATTATGGGCAAAAACGTCTTCCATGCGGGCGATGCTGGCAATGGCCAGGTGGCTAAAGTGGCTAACAATATGCTGCTGGCCATCTCCATGATTGGCACGGCAGAGGCCTTTAAATTAGCTGAAAAGCTTGGCCTCGACGCCCAGACTTTCTTTGACATTTCATCGACCGCGTCCGGCCAGTGTTGGTCGATGACCAGCTATTGCCCTGCACCTGGGCCTGTCCCTGCTGCGCCGGCTAACAATGACTATAAGCCAGGCTTTGCCGCCGCGATGATGCTCAAAGACCTGCGCTTGGCGCTGGATGCTGCCAAAACAGCTGGCGCTGCAATTCCCCTTGGCGCGCAATCCTCAGCGCTCTATACGCTCATGGAAAGTGCGGGCAAGGACGATTTGGACTTCTCCGCCATCATCAAACTCATCAGCGGAGACCTGTAATCCAGCTCCGCAGCCAAGCGGAGAGGCGGTGTGATTAAAGCAGGTGTTTTAGGCGCAAGCGGCTATACAGGCGCTGACCTGGTGCGCCTGTTGCTGCGCCACCCTGAAGTCGACATCACCTTCCTGTCGGGCGAGCGCAAAGCTGGCCAGACCATGGCCGAGGTCTTCCCCAACTTTCACGGCGTTGACTTGCCAACCCTTGCCTCTGTTGACGGCTTGGATTGGGCGGGGTTGGGCGTCGACGTCCTTTTCTGCGCTCTGCCGCATGCCACAAGCCAGCGGCTCATCTCGGAGATTTGGCAAGCAGCACCTGACGTCAAAATCGTCGATTTGTCCGCTGATTTCCGCCTGCGCGACACGGATGTCTATGCCCAGTGGTACGGCGGCGCGCACTTAGCGCCGGACCTGCAACCAACCGCGGTTTATGGGCTGAGCGAACACTACGCGGAGGAGATTGCCACGGCCCGCTTGGTGGCTTGCCCAGGCTGCTATCCAACAGCCGCTTTGCTGGCCTTATTGCCGCTTGTGAGCGCTAAGCAGATTGACCCAGCGAGCATCATCATTGATGCAAAGTCCGGTGTCACAGGGGCAGGGCGCTCTTTGAAAGAGCAAAAC
>JBCCDR010000435.1:0-2367 GCA_039030675.1 Pseudomonadota bacterium
CCAAACCATTGAACGTTTGG
Source organism: Pseudomonadota bacterium (assembly GCA_039030675.1). Lineage (GTDB taxonomy): Bacteria > Pseudomonadota > Alphaproteobacteria > Sphingomonadales > CAKZYD01 > CAKZYD01. Next base: position 21 of record JBCCDR010000435.1, read on the forward strand.
GCGCAAGCTATGGCTTTGACGTGAACGCGAAGGGCTACAAGGTGTTAAAGCCCTGCGTTCGAGTCATCCAAGGCGATGGCGTGACGCCTGAGACCATCCAGATCATCTTAGATCGCCTGTTAGAGCGCGGGTGGTCGGCGGAGAACTTGGCGTTCGGTATGGGCGCTGGTTTGCTGCAAAAGGTCAATCGAGACACGCTGCGGTTTGCCATGAAAGCAAATGCACGCCAAAGCACCGATGGTGTGTGGCACGGCGTGAATAAAGACCCGAAGACGGACCCTGGAAAGGCCTCAAAAAGACGTCGGCAAGCTGTGGTCTTGAAAGATGGCGCGCTCACTAGTGTGGCGCTGGAGCATGCGACCGCTTCAGAGAATATGTTGGTGCCGGTTTGGGAAAATGGGGTTTTGCTTAAAGACTATTCCTTTGAGCAAATTCGGCAGACCGCCGAATAGGCGCTGCACAATGCAAGAAGCAGGCGGACTGAGTGTTCGCCCGCTTCAGCTCACAAATACCAGCGCTGCCATGATCATCACGCCGGCGATGCTGAGTGCGACGATGAGGTTGCGTTCGGAGCGTTTCTTTTTACGCGCCATTGGCTTCGGCCTTGTCTTTATGTGCAGCGATGATGGGGGCGAGCCAGTCTTGCGGTGATGGCGTGATGGCGACGCCTGCGGCTGTCAGTGGCCCTTTTTCGAGGTCTTCTACTTTCAGATTCGCAAGAGCGGTATTGCCTGCACTGGTGCGCACATCGCCGATTTCGCGCTCGCTGAGGTAGATGGGCGTTGCCGGCGGGATCGCCGCGTCGCTGCGAACGCGGATAAGCCGGCGGCGGACTTTGCCGCGGTAGCGCATGCGGGCTGTGAGCTCTTGGCCCACATAGCAGCCTTTGTTGAAATCAACGCCGTTGAGGAGGTCCGCATTGGTCTCCAGCCAGAGGGTTTTATCCTGGAGGAAGTCGCGCGGTCCGTCGGGAATGCCCAGGTCCAAGCGGTGGGTCTCATAGTCCTCCATTGCCGCATTTGCCGTGCCGCTGAAGGTGCGTTTTCCCATGGCGGGATGGCGCGGGTCTTGCCAGGTGTCATCGTCATAGGTGGCGTCATCGCTCCAATGGGCAAACAGGGTTTTATCGCTTGCTGTGATGTCGACTTTGGAGCGTAGTTTATACAGCGTGAGCTTGCGCACCAGCGCCTCTTGTTGGCTTGCCGCACAGTCCATCAACAGGCTCTCGCCTTCTTCGGTGAGAAAGAAATCATGGAGGTATTTCCCTTGCGGTGTGAGTAAGCCAGCATAAAGCCATGTTTCACCAGTAATTTTTTCAACATCGTTTGTGATGAGGCCTTGCAGGAAGGTTTTGCGGTCTTCGCCAGAGAGGACCAACACGCGGCGATCGGTTAATTCTATGCAGCGATCTGACATTACGCCTCACGTTTCTTTCCGGTGGTGCTATACAGCAAACATATAAGCGTGCTGGCGCTGGCTTGCCAATATGCTCACGATATTGAGGAGGGGGATCTATGGCACCATTTGACGTTCTTATCAAAGGCGGCACGGTCGTTAATCACATGGGCGCAGGCGTCGGCGACGTGGGCATTCGCGGCGGCCGCTTTGCAGCCTTGGGAGATTTGTCACAAGCCAGTGCAGGGGAGGTGATTGATGCCCAGGGCCTCCACGTCTTGCCGGGTGTCATTGATACCCAAGTCCATTTCCGCGAGCCTGGCATGGACCATAAAGAAGACCTAGCCTCAGGCGCGCGCCAGGCTGTTAAAGGCGGTGTCGTTGGCGTGTTTGAGATGCCCAATACCGACCCGCTGACCACCACGCCTGAAGCCATTGAAGATAAGGTCACCCGCGCTGCTGGGCGTATGATGTGTGACCATGCGTTTTACATGGGCGCGACGGCCGGCAATGCAGATCATTTGGCTGATATTGAAAACACGCCAGGATGTTGCGGCATTAAGGTCTTCATGGGCGCCTCGACTGGCAATCTTTTGGTGGAGGATGACGAAACGCTGGAGCGTGTTTTGCGCAGCGGACGGCGGCGTGTTGCTATTCACGCCGAGGACAATATGCGCATGGATGAGCGTGCGTATCTGCGCGAGGAAGGCAACCCCCACACGCACCCGGTTTGGCGCGATGATGAAAGCGCGCTGATGGCCACCAAGCGCGCGGTGACGCTGGCGCGCAAGACAGGCCGCCGGGTGCACATCCTGCATATCACAACGCCGCAGGAGCTGGAGTATTTGGCGCAGAACAAGGATGTGGCCAGCGTGGAATGTACGCCGCAACATCTCACCTTAGGCGCGCCGGATTGCTATGATCGCCTGGGTACCTATGCGCAAATGAACCC
>JBCCDR010000436.1:0-2366 GCA_039030675.1 Pseudomonadota bacterium
CAGATGAGCCGCGCTGGTAAAGGCCTCACCATCGCCTATGAGGTGCATCTCTGGCACGGGCGGCGTCTCGCCAGGTTTGCCGCGCATTAAGATGCGCACTTCCATCAAGCAATGGTCCTGATCATGCCATGGCCGCCAGCGATAGACGATATTAGGGATGAACCCGCCCCATGGCGCGAAATTGGGGAAGATATTGTAGGTGAAGTTGTCCACCATCTCAGTGTCTGAGAATTGCGAATGGTCGAGACCGCTCATGGCCGCAAACGCATCGCGGTTCGCGTCTGCCACAACTTTCCTGGCAAGCACTGGATCGGCCTTGTCGATTTCAGCGGCGTCGGTTCCTGTAAAGCGGTCACCTGCCTTGACCTTGCCTTTCGCGCGCGCGTCGCTGCTGCCGTCATCTGAGCCGGAGCTGGCAAACTCTTGAAGGCCTTTGAGAACATAGTCTTGGCCGAGCGTGTCACTCAGGTGGGGCGATAGGGAGGCTGACGGCGTAATGGCCCTATTCATATGGTCGCCGTAGAGATCATAGCGCGTGTTGGCATCGCCCGTGAAAGGCAGAATTTGCGGATGCGTGATAACGGCGTGATAGGCTTCCATGAAGGCTTCGGCGACGGCCTTCCAATTGGCGGGAATGACTTTGCCAATCCAAGCACCCGTATAGCAGTCTTCCAGCTTCCAGCGCTCATAATGGCTTATGTCGGGGCCTATCCACTCCCGAAACGGCGCGATGTCTTTGTCTTCGCTCAGCATGACAAAACCAGCCCAGCGGTCGATGCGCACTTCTGGCAATGTCATTTGCGCATCGCTGAGATGTTCAAAATCCCAGCGGCAGGGGATGCGCTTGATGGAGCCATCATTGTTCCAAGTGAAACCGTGAAAGGGGCATTCCAGCTCGGCGGCATGTCCGCTTTCAGTGCGCAGCTTGCGGCCCCTGTGGAGACACACATTATAAAACCCGCGAATGCTGCCATCCTCTTGGCGGATCAGCAGGAATGTTTTGCCGGCATTTTCATAGACCACATGGTCCCCAGCCTCAGGAAGTTCCTCCTCCCGCGCTGCAAACTGCCAGACATATGGCCACATCTTGGTTTTTTCTTCGGCGAAGAAGTCTGGCGATGTATAGCGCTCTGCTGCAAGGGGCTCAGAGCCGAGGGCAGGGCTGCTTTCCTCGCGCAAAAACTCTGGGACAGGGCGGGTGTCCAGGTCCAACATCTCGCTATAAGACATGCCTTCACAGCGGGCTTGCGCTTGCTTGATAAGGTCTTCTTCATGTCCGTCAGACATCGTCATTCCCCTCCTTCATGACGCTCGAAGTAAGACTATAGACGGTATCTGTTAAAGTTTAGAAGCTCTCTAATCAGCGGGGCGGTCAGCGCTGACGGTTTTTTGCTTCGCTTCGCGCCGGCGCGCCATCTTGGTGATCAGCCCATCGGCAAGCCCAGGGCGCGTCCATGGGCATACGGCGATGCAGATGCCGCAGGCGTATTGCGTTCCGAAATAGGGGATGCAGGCGTCGAAATCGACATACCATTTCTTCTCCCCGCGCACCCATTGCTTCTCGTCATGGATCGCGTCGGGCGGGCAGGCATGGCTGCACAATTGGCAATTGGTGCAAAAGTCATCCGCGCCAAAATCGCGCGGCGTATCGGCGATCAGCGGTGCATCAGTGGTCACCGCGGCGAGACGAAAGCCAGAACCGAATTGCGGGTGGATCATAGAGCCATGTTTGCCCAGTTCGCCAAGGCCCGCCTGAATGGCAGCAGGGATCATTAAGAGCGCATCGGCATACGGACCCGGCCAGCAACTGGCTGCCTGGCCTTGCGCGCGCAGCCAATTGGTCAGCCGCGCCGCCACGCGCGCGCCGCGATTATATTGTTGGTGGATTTCATGATAGCCGGTCAGATTGTCTTCCGTCACGGGCACTTGAGATAGACGATCATAGTCATGCTGGACCGCAATTAAGATCGCCCACTTTTCTTTCACCTCATAGCCTTCGTAGACATAGGCTGGCGACATGGCCGTGATGCCCACATCATCGCCTTCATCACTTAAGACGAAGTGCTTGATGGCCTGGGTCCAGTCTTCCGGCGCGCGTTCCACCGCTGTTTCGGCTTGCTTGATAGGCTTGGGCCCGCGGTCGACCTTCGGGTTGCGGTAGCTATAATCCTCGCCATCCGACGGCCGAAAGCTGGTGACCACATATTTCATCAGGTCGCCATGGCTTTGCTTATTCGGTGGATGCCAAAAGAACGGGGAGGGCTTTCGCCACTCTTCCTCGCCAAGACCGTTGACGCTATTGCCAGACACCTCCGGCATCCGGTCTAAAAAGCTCTGCGGCGCTTGCCATGTCTCGCGCTTGGGCA
>JBCCDR010000437.1:0-2357 GCA_039030675.1 Pseudomonadota bacterium
CATCACCATCACCGTGACCAATACCGTCACTGGGTGTTTGGACAACATCAACGTCACCGCTCCCAACTGTAGCTGCCCAACCGTCAACGCACCTTCCAGAGTGCAGGGCGACCAGGCATACTGCATCGGGGGGACCGTGCCGACCATAGAAGTGTCCGTGGGGGTTTTGCAAGAATGCTGGCAGCTGCGATGGAAACACACTGCCGGTCCCCGCCGATGACGGCCGTTGCGGGGCAGGGCAGATCCGCTGGAAGGCGGTTTCCGTCAATCAAGCAATGCGTGGGTGTTTTGCTTAAGCCCTGCACGGCCTGCGCCATCGCTTTCATTGCCGCGTTGAGAATATTGATCTCATCAATCTCCGCCGGATCAATCGAGGCGACGGCCCAGACGGCTTCTTGCTGAATCCGTTCTGCTAGAGCCTCTCTTTTCGGTGCGCTCAGCAGCTTGGAATCGCGAATGCCAATGTCGCTGCTGAGCAAATGGTCAGGCAAAATCACCGCAGCCGCATAGACAGGTCCTGCAAGACAGCCGCGACCCGCCTCATCAACACCTGCAACCAAACCGCCACAGCGGCGTTCATGTTCTGAGGTGGGGGCAGAGGTTTTTGAGCGGGAAGGGCGTTTTGGCATGGCCGTCAGGCTGGCGCAGCGCGCCTAAAGATTCAAGGCCGATAACCGCAGTTAAAACAAAGACAGTTGTTTGGGCGCGTCTCGCGTGTGTGCCTTGGTCGCCGGGCGCCTTTGTTTGGGGTTTTGAGGGCCGCGCCAAACGCCCTGGCGCTGTGCGTTCGCGCCTTCCCACCGGCTGCTCATCGCTTGCAGGCCGTGCCGCCGTGCTGCTGCTTTGAAGCGCTGCGAGAGCAAATCTGCGACCGGGCCATTGCCGCGCAAACGCTCGCCAAAGCGGGGGTCGTTGAGCTTGCCACCACGCAAGGCGCGCAGCGCTGATAGGACGCGGTTTTTGCGATCAGGCGCATGTCGGCTCAGCCATTGCTCAAACAGTGCGCTGACTTCGCCCGGCAAACGCAGCAACACCCAGGCCGCATCTGTGACGCCGGCATTGGCCGATGCCGCTAAAATCCGCTCTATCTCATGATCCGTCAGGCCAGGAATCACTGGGGCAACCATGACGCATGTGGGGATGCCCGCTTCGCTGAGTTTCGCAAGCGCATCAAGCCGCCGCGCTGGCGTTGCCGCGCGCGGTTCAAGCGTCCTGGCGAGCCGGTGATCCAGCGTTGTCACGGATAGGGCGATCCGGACCAAGCCTTTGTCTGATAAGCTTCGCAGCACCTCTAGATCATCTAAAATGCGGTCGCTTTTCGTCGTGATGCTCACCGGGTGATCGTGCCTGTCCAGTACCTCAAGAATTTGCTGCGTGAGCCTTAGGCGTCGCTCAGCAGGCTGATAGGGGTCTGTGTTGGTGCCCAAAGCGATGGTTTTTTGCACATAGCCAGGCCGTGTGATTTCCTTCTCTAGCAACGCGGCGGCATTGGGCTTGGTGAAAATCTCAGTCTCAAAATCCAGCCCCGCTGACAGCCCCATGTAAGCATGCGACGGCCGCGCAAAACAGTAGACGCAGCCATGTTCGCAGCCGCGATAGGCGTTGATGGATTGCTCGAAGGGAATGTCTGGCGATGTATTGCGCGTTATGATCGCGCGCGGCGTTTCCGTATGCAGCGTGGTTTCAATACTGGTCGCGTCCCCGGCGCGTGTGCCCCAGTCATCATCGAAGGGAACACGCGTCTGCGCTTCAAAGCGGCCGCTGTCATTGTTGAGTGCTGCTCTGCCGCGGCGCTCGATGGGATGGTCTGCTGCACTGGTTTGCATGGCACATTCCTTTCGCCACCTGCTGTAGCAAAGAAATGAGAACAAATAAAGAACATTTATACGCGTGGGGCGCGCTGGCCTGACTTATGTTTCTGTCAGCCGCGGCATGAGCTCTACGAAATTGCACGGCCTGTGCCTGCTATCGAGCTGGTCTTTTAAGATCTTGTCCCAGCCATCTTTGACCGCCCCGCGTGAGCCGGGTAGGGCGAACATATAGGTGCCATTTGCAACGCCGCCGAGCGCGCGGCTTTGGATTGTTGAAGTGCCAATCATCTGAAAGCTGATCCAGCGGAACAGCTCGCCAAAGCCTTCGATCTCTTTGTCCATCACCGCTTTAAAGGCTTCCGGCGTCACGTCCCTGCCGGTGACGCCGGTGCCGCCTGTGGAGATAATGGCATCTATTTGCGGGTCCTGCGTCCAGCGCGTCAGCCACGCTTCGATCGTGGGCACATCGTCTTTGGCGATTTGCCGGTCTTGCACTCTGTGGCCGGCTGCCTCAATGCGCTCTACCAGCAATGTCCCTGAGGCATC
>JBCCDR010000438.1:0-2356 GCA_039030675.1 Pseudomonadota bacterium
ATTGTCACCTTGGGGTTATTTTGGCCTTGGGCTAAAGTACGCGAATTCAGGTATAAGATGCAGCATTTGGCTATTGCTACAAGCAAGCCTCTAGCAGCCGAGGCAGCCGCCGCGGAGGAAGGCGTGAGCGCGACCGGCTCGGAAATGACGGACATCTTTGACTTTGACATTTCCCTGTTTTGATCGCCTTCACCATTTTCATGGAGCGTTTGACAGCAACATATTATTCCGGCCAGAGCAGCCAGCCGCATAGCGCTGAGATTGCGCATGCTGAGGGCATGCTCGAGGTCTATGTGGATGGCGACAGGCATGCGATTCCTTTGGCCGATGTGGACGTTGAGCCGCCTTTGGCTGGCATGGCGCAGCACCTGCGCCTGCCGGGCGGTGACCAGTTAGAGCTAGAACCTGGCATCGACATCTCGCCCTGGTTTGACAAACACAGCCGGCTCGAGCGCATCGCTGATTGGCTGGAGCAGCGCTGGCCCATTGCGCTGGGCTCTTTGGTGGTGACCATCGTGGCGGCATGGGCCATCTACGCCTTTGCCTTGCCCGCCGCAGCCAATGTAGCGGCTGACGCCATGCCCATGGCGTGGAAACGCAACATTTCAGACCAGTCCGTCAAGATGCTTAGGCAGCTTGGTTTCTTCTCCAGCCGCATTGATGAAGAGCGCCAGCAAGCCATTCGCGACCGCTTCGCGCCCATGATCGCCAGCCTGCCCAATCCGGAACAATATACGCTTGAATTCAGGCGGGCGCCGGTCTTCGGCCCCAATGCGTTTGCCATGCCAGGCGGGCGGATGGTTGTGCTGGATGCCTTGGTTCAGTTGACCGACGACAATGACGAAATCGTCGCTATTTTAGCCCATGAGCTGGGCCATGCGTATCATCAGCACCCCATGCGCATGGCGCTGCAATCCAGCGCGCTGGGCATCATTGCTACGGTCACCATCGGTGACGTGTCGGGCCTGGCCAGTATTCCGCTGATTGGCCTGCAATCCAGCTACAGCCGGGAGTTTGAAGGCGAAGCGGATGATTTTGCCATCGACGCCCTGCGCAAGGCTGGCATGTCGCCGCAAGATTTAGCCAATGCGTTTATTCGCCTGCGCGATGCGCTCGGCATCAAAGATGAAGAGACAAGCATCTTTGCAACGCACCCGGCTTTGGAACAGCGCATCTTAAAGGCCGCTGAAGCGGCTAAAGCCGACGCTGCATCAGGCGCACGTCCAGCCAGCGATTAAACTTATGGCCCACGCCGCGCAGGCGCCCTGCATCAGCAAAACCAAGCGCGCTGTGAAACGCGATTGAGTAGGCCGTGTCCGGCGCATCGGTGATGACGGCAATCATCTCCTTCAGGCCCCGCACGCTGGCCCGCTCTATCAACGCCTCCATTAAAGCACGGCCCAAGCCCGTGCGCTGGGCCTTCGGAGCGATATAGACGGAATTTTCGACGCAATGCGCATAGGCCGCGCGGCTGCGGAAGGGGCCGTAATAGGCATAGCCCAGCACCTGCTTCTCAGGTCCTTCGGCGACCAGATAATCGCAGCCGGCCTGCATCAACACCTGCCAGCGCCGCGCCATTTCATCAGCCGTTGGCGCTTCGAGCTCAAAGGTGATGACACTGTTTTCCACCAGCGGCGCGTAGAGTTCGGTGATAGCAGCCATATCAGCCGCTTGGGCAGGCCTAATCAAGCTTGCGGTGCCGCACAGCTGTTCCGCGCTCAATGGCGGCGGCCACCAAGCGCTCTATGGAAAACCGGTGGCGCAGGATCTCCAGCATGCGCAGCTCTTCCTGGCTGAGCTGCCCATCGGCCACGGCCATGTCGCAGCACAGGGCATAGGCCGTCTCCAGCGCCGAATGGGGCAGCGCGCCTTGCGCTAAATCCAGCACCGTATCAAGCCCGCCTTCCTCCTGCAGCAGCGCAGCACATTCCTGCGCGGCAGCGGGCATGTGCGAGAGGTTATAGCCGTCAAACACCGGCAGCGAGCGCGCCATCATGCCCATGCGCTCCAACTCAATATCTGAGAGGTCCCGGTCCACCGCGGCGATGACCACCAGCAGGTAGACGAGCGCGCTATGGGGGGAGATACTGCCGGTATTCATATGAAACGCCTATGTCAAAAGGAGTATGCCGCTTACATACGAAGGCACGGTTATCATGGCAAGGATAGCTTTAACTCCATAAGCCGCAGCCCTGAACTTGATTCAGGGCCTCTGTCCGCACGCTGCTTTAAAGAGATCCTGAATCAAGTTCAGGATGACGGGATTAGAGAAAGCCGCCAATCTCCGCGCAGGCTTCCTCCAGCGGAATGCGCAAAATCTCTACATCGCTTGGGAAGCCGGAAAACAACCGGGTGG
>JBCCDR010000439.1:0-2355 GCA_039030675.1 Pseudomonadota bacterium
ATGAAATAAACAAGGGAAGATGGGTCGCTATTATCTTTACCTTACTGACGGATGCCGCCGCGGTTACCATTGGTCTTTTGGGAAGGTATTTATTTACGGCGACCGGTCAAGTCAAACGTCTGGACCAGACAGGCATAGGTCTAGCGCCCTCCCCTTAAGACCTGGCTAACAGCGCGGAGAAGATATCGAGCTGCTTTTGCGTTGTGTCAGCCCAGGAGAACTTCTCAGCATAAGCGCGAGCATCCTCCCGATTTGGCATATCGGCCATCAAAGCGCGCACTTCTTTCACAATCGACGCAGCATCGCGCTCCTCCATCAACCGCCCGGCCTCCGGGCTGGCCACCACTTCGGGTGTGCCCCACACATTGGTCGCTATCACAGGCGTGCCGCAAGCCAGCGATTCCAGCAGCACATTCGCCCAGCCTTCCCGCGAGGATGCAAGAACGCTCATATCGGCAGCGCTGAACAGACCTGGCAGCTCGTCATGCGGCACCGGCCCGAGAAGGCGCACGCGTTCTGAGACGCCAAGCCTGCTTGCAAGAGCGCTCAGCGCCTCCTTTTCCGGGCCATCGCCGGCTATGAGGAGCGAGACGTCCGGGAGGTCTTTGAGCGCCTCAATGGTGAAATGATGGCCCTTGCGCTCGATGAGCCCACCGACAGAGACGAGTGTGGGGCCTTGGGTGCCCCATTTGCGGCGCGCCTCGTCACGGTCTTGCGGACGGAACGTCTCTAAATCCACACCATTGCGCAGCACATGTGTTTTGCCAGGGTCCATACCCAGGCCAATCATCTCGTCAGCCAGCGCCTGGCAGACCGCGCCAAGTGCATCAGCGTCCTCCGCAACCGCCAACACTTTCTTCCGCGCGCGCGGATATTGGGGAATGAGGTTAATGTCTGTGCCGCGCGCGGTGATCATGAAGGGTTTGCCAAGCGCACGCGCAATCGCCGCAGCGGCCACGCCATCGGGGTAGAAATAATGCGCATCGATTAAGTCAAATTCAAAGCCAGACTGAACCATCCGTTTTGCCGCGGCCACAGTTGCTTGCGCCAAAAGATGAGGCGTGATGTTCATCCCAACCTTAGGGATAACCACATAGCGGGGATGCACAATATCGATGCCATGCCGCGTTTCTGTGAGCGGCGCCTTTGCGTGCAGAGCGTATTGCCCAAAGGCGGCATGCGTAGAGGGAAACCAGGGCACGGGCGCAATCACTTTTGCTTCAACCTTCCCAGTCTCCACCAATCGCCGCAACCGGTTTTCCACAAACACGCCGTGCTGGGGGACGCCCGCATGCGGATAGAGCGTTGAAAAGCAGAGGATCTTCATGATGCAGCACGCTCAATGGCGGCCTTGTAGCGTTCAGCCATCAAAGCTTGAGTATAATGTTCTGCGCATTTTTCCTGGTTGGCATTGCCAATCCTCTGGCGACTTTCCTCATACTCTGCAAGCGCGAGAAAGGCTTTTGACAGACCCTCAATATCGCGCCGCGCTGGTAGGTATGGCGCGTTGAGTTCTGCGGTCATATGCGCAATGTCGCCCACGGCAAACGCAGCAACCGGCAGGGCCATGGCCATGGCTTGGAGGATCGCGTTTGGCAGCTGCTCTGTATCAGAGCTGAGGGCGCATATGTCTATCGCCTTCAAAAACGTCTCAATATGGTCAACAAAGCCAACGAACTGGATGGCGGCGCGTGACTGGAGGCCAGCTGTATGCGCTTTGAGCGCGTCTGCCTCAGGCCCATCGCCAGCGATGGCGAGATGGAGCGATGGATCGGCCTGCCATGCAAGGTCGAACGCATTCAGCAAGGCCGTCAGGTTCTTCTCCGCCCTTAAGGGCGCAACGCAGCCTATGACGACGGCATCTGTTGGCACCTGGAGGTCCATGGGGGTGATGCCATCGGGCGAGAAACGCGCAATATCGATCCCATCGGGCACAAAGGTGGCGACGCTTGGCGAAAGCTTCCAGCTCTCCCTCGCAATGGTCACCAGAGTTTGAGAGCATAGCAGCACAGCGTCATGCCGCCGAAGCGCAGCCCTGCGGAAAAGCCCGCGCTTTGGGTTGAGTTTGAACGCCTCATCGGGGCCGAAGCCGCTTTCGGTATGGATACGGCCCATCTTGCCGACAAAGTTAGCTGCTGCGGCCCACTCCATCGCGCCCCAATTGTTTGTAATGAGGACATCTGGGTGGCGCGCTTTCAGCCAGCGTACGATGGACCCTATGCGCCTGAAAGAGCCGCCGGTATGCAGGTCCTCTGGCAACACCCCCTCCAGCGCAGTGATATTGCTTGGCCATCTCTTCGGCCTGATCGTGCTCATGGCCGCCCTGACCTGGCTGATCCCCGCGGGCGAATACGA
>JBCCDR010000440.1:0-2350 GCA_039030675.1 Pseudomonadota bacterium
CACAGTCTGAGTGTGCGGGCTAACACAACCGGCGCGCTTGCATAGGTGAAAAATAGCACGATCAAGCAAATCGCGTGCGTCAGCTGGAACAGCAGCGCTTGCTCAATCAAGGTCTCGCCGCCAGGTGCCAGGCGGGCGTCCATCATATGGCTGCCCAGCGCGGCTAGCCCAACGGCCATGAGCCCGCTCGCGCCCGCTAACAATAGATAAAAGGTGTTGAGTGGGCGCGGCTCGCCCTGAAGGGGATCGTTCATGGTGGCAAATTGGCACGGTGTGCGTGCAATTGCCAGCGCTTCAATGAAACCAGAAAAGCCCCCCGGCCCTGACCCTAGAAGCGGGAGGTAAAGCGCACCAAGCCCGCCATGTCGTGCTGCCCCGCCACATGGCCTGCATCGCGGCGCATCAAGACATTGGCGGATAGGGTGGCAAGGCCGGGAAGGGTGACCCCATAAGCCGCCTCCACATCAATCTGGCGGCCATCAGGCGCCAGGGAGAATTGCGCGTTTTGGGTGGTTACGGTTGGCAGCGCCGCGAAGGCAGCGCTGCCTGCTTCAACGCGTTGCGGCTGGCGCAGCGTGAGTGCAAAAGCATCCTGGGTGGATACCAGCGCGTTGGTGCGCAGCTGGGCGCTCCAGCTTGTCAGGCTAAGGTCGCCGGTGGCGGCAAACAGGCTTTGAACGCCCGCATCGTCAAGTGTGGCGCGTCCATAGGCTGCATCAGCGTCAAAATGCCAGCGCCCGCCCAGTTTCGCGCTTAAGGCGAGCTGAGCAAAGCGTGTGCGCGCGCCATCGCCTAGGCTGAGCGCTCCGCGGCTGGCCTGGGCGCCAAGCACTTGTCCGCGCTCGCGAATGATGCCGATCATGGTGCGTATCGCAACGCTGTCACGGTCCCATTGTACGCTCACCGCGCTTTGCGTCAGGCTGGCGTCAGTCTGGTCAGACAGGGCTGTGCGCTCAAACAGTGTGTCACGGCGCGCGGCGGCCATACCGATGCTCCACCCGCCACTCAGTTTATAATCGCTCATCACCCGCAGCGCTGCTGGGGCACTGCCGAGGCCATATTGCGCCGCATCGGTATCCATCAGCGACAACAGCCCATTGTCGTTCAGGTCAGCCAGGCCGGTTTGGGGGCGCTGGTTCACATAGGTGGCAAAGCGCGCCCGGCCCAGATCCATCTGCATCTGCGCCGACACCTGCTGCTGGTCCGCACGGTCGGCAAAGGCGCCGCCAAATTGGTCTAGCAACTCCGGGGAGAGCGGCGTTTGCTGCTGCACTGCAAAGCGTGCGCGCATCATACCGGTGCCATCTTGCAGGGCGGAATGGGCAAAGCGCTGCCGGGTATCAAACAGCGCGCTGACCGCCAGGGTGGGTGCGGCGGCCTGCGCAAACTGGCTCAGCGGAACAGTATAAGCGCGGTTGAAGCGGTCAAAGCTCAGCGCGCTGGTGCCGGCCAGCCCGAGCGACAGGGAATTGCCGAAAGCAGAGGGCGCAGCCGGGCCGCTGACCAGCGCGGCTGTGCTTTGGCCCGCGGCGGTGACGCTGGTTTGCATCTGACCTTGCGGCTGAAGGGCTGCTTCCAAATTGATCAGTCCGTGCCCATAAATCGTATCAATTCCCGGTGCGCCAAGGTCTGTGGCGGTGGAGGTGATAAGCTCGATCATCTCATCGGCGGTGAGCTCGGGGAAGAGATCATAGAGGACCGCGATTGCGCCTGAGACGTGCGGCGCGGAAAAGCTTGAACCGCTCACCAGAAACTCGTCATTGTCCAGGCCAGAGGCACGAATGTCCACGCCAGGCGCGACGACAAAAACGTCGCCTGCTGACCCGGCAGCGTTTGAACCGAACTCATTGCCCTGCGCATCAACGCCAAAGGCGCGCTCATTATTCTCATCGGTGTATCCCGCAATCAGCACCCTTCCATTGGAGCGTTGGTCAAGGGCAACGAGCGCAAAGCTATCTGGTTGGTCAAGAAAGTCATTGCCGCCGGAAATGACGACGATTACGCCGGCATCGGTGGCGCGCTCTATGGCTTGGCGCAGCTGGAAGTTCGCGCCGCCGCCGCCAAGCGACATATTGACCACTTTCGCCCCTTCCACCCGCGCGACATCCAGCGCTTCGGCGATATCACTGTCAAAGTGGCTGCACCCATCGGCTGATAGGCAGCTCTGGCCGGAATCTGAGCGAAGCGCTAGGATCTGTGCATCAAAGGCTACGCCGTGGGTGCCGCCGTCGTTCTTCGCGCCCGCTGCGACGGACGCGACGAAGGTGCCGTGACCATCAATATCTTGAAAATCACTGGCCGTGCCAGCCGTGTTGGTGCTGGCGGGGTGGATGCGCCCGGCAAATTCGGG
>JBCCDR010000441.1:0-2347 GCA_039030675.1 Pseudomonadota bacterium
CACAATGGCCAATTTCTCGCCAAAACCAAAGCGCGCCCGCGCCGGATTGGCCATGACATCCTCAAAGAGCTCGCGCGCTGTTTTGTCTGAGCGCACCATTTTCGTGCCAATCATGTCGGTCATTGCTTTGACGATCCTCAATTTCCTGCCAGGCCTGCACTTTCAGCCTGTTTCTTTGTCCGACAGCAGCTATATGTTGTCCGGACAAATTTGGGTAGCCGTGAATTTCAGAAAGTCACTCGTCGAATGCCTCGTATTGAGCCCGTAGATATGGATGCGCTTGCGCCAACGACACAGGCGCTACTGCAAGCCGGCGAAGCGTTTATGGGCTTCATGCCCTCTGACGCTTTGGTCATGGCGCATCAGCCAGCTGTCCTGCCCGCGTTCCTAGAGCTGGTCAAAGCCATCTATGGCACTGGAACCTTGGATGCTGGCTTTAAACGCCTAATTGGCATGGTTGCCAGCAGCGCGGCTGGCTGCAGCTATTGCGAGGCACACACCGCCTTTGCGGCCAGCAATGCCGGCATTGAGACGCAAAAGCTCGCCGCCGTTTGGGACTTTGAGACCAGCCCGCTCTTCAATGACGCCGAACGCGCAGCCCTGCGTGTCGCCCAGCGCGCGGCGGTGACGCCAAATGCGGTTGAAGATGAAGACTTTGCAGCTCTAAGCGCGTATTTTTCGCCCGCAGAGCAAACAGAGATTGTGTCGGTGATTGCCCTCTTTGGCTTCTTGAACCGATGGAACAGCACATTACAAACTGAACTGGAAGCACTGCCGGCCGCACTGCGGGCCAAAGTGGAAGAGGAACGCGCATGATTGTCGATACTGAAGGCCGGATCAAAGTTGGAACGGTGCTGACGCCCGATTTCGAAAACTCTTTGGCCATCTACGACAAGTACCTGCAGTACCGCCCTGTCCATCAAGGCGTGATCGATGAAGCATGGGCGAAGGCCATGCACGCGCCCGCGCAAGCAGGCAAACGCTATGCCACCCTCGCCCCCGCCTCTGGCACGACCATCTTTATTCGCCTGATTGAAGGCACGGTCCCGGAGGCATATGTGCCGCTGCGAAGCTATGGCTGGGCGTCTCTAGAAATCACTGTGCAGGATGTCTGGAAACTTGCGGAGGAACTTGAAGCAGACCGCTCGCCGTTTGAGATGTATGGGCCGCCGAAGAAGCTCGACTTCTCCGATGCATTTATTCCCATGCAAGTTATTGGGCCCTCCGGCGAGGTGCTCTACCTCAATCAGGTCAATGAATCGTTGCCAGGCATGCACTTACCCATGGCGCAAAGCTATGTGGACCACATCTTTATAACGCCGCTGGCAACACCAGATATGGACGAAGCGATCCAATACTATGTGGATGCTTTCGGTTGGGACAAAGGCGAGGTTTACGAATCTCCCTACACCGTCATCTCTAAAGCCTTTGGCAAGCCGATGGACACGATTTACCGGTTCGCCATGACGCAAAAGGGCGACGTGCTCAATAATGAGGTCGACCAGTACCCTGACGGCACGATCGAGCGCCCCACCGCACCGGGCGAGCTCCCGCCAGGCGTCTCCTTCATCACGTTCATGACGCAAGACTTGGACGTGGTGAAGGCAGAGGCCATCAGTGATGTCTTTGTCCGCGAAGAAGCCCCTTATAATGGGCGCCGTGCAGCCTTTTATCGCGGTGCGGCTGGCGAGCTCTTGGAAGTGATATCTCTCACGTGATTGCGCGCCTTTTAATCCTCTGCCTGTGGCTTCTGCCGGCATCTGTAGCAGCGCAAAAAATGCAGCTTAGTCCCCGCATCCTGTCCGCGCCTTGGCAAGAGGCCAGCATCAGTGTGCGCAGCTTTGACCCCATCCGTACGTTCCTGGTCGATGTGGGCGGCTATGAGCTGGTGGCCGAGGGGGACATGGCTCCTGAGCACCTGGCCTATTGGCGCCTTTCAGCGCAGGCAAGCGCCTCTTTCGTCTTTCTCCGCGCGCCGGGCACCGACCATGGCTATATTCGGCTGATCAAGTTTGAGGGTGTTGAACAGCAGCCCATTCGCGTTGGCGCACGCGCTTGGGATCCAGGCGGCTACTTCTCCCTCATGATGCGCGCGAAGGATCTGGAAGGCATTTACGACAAGGCGATCGCCCTTGGCTTCCAGGCCGAAAGTGAGCCCATCCGCTTTCTCTTCGAACCGACCGATGGCAATCCGCCCTCTGACCTTCGCAACGTGGTTCTCAAAGCCCCGGACGGCTTTGTTGTTCCCAGAAGGCATAATCCCCGTACTGTAAGGGTACGGGTTTTTTGACCATAGGAACTTTGCCACATAGGTCTATATAGTATTGGGCCAACTGTTTTCGAAAAA
>JBCCDR010000442.1:0-2333 GCA_039030675.1 Pseudomonadota bacterium
CACTTCGAGATGACCGGCCAGAATGTGACCGAGTGCACCGGCGGCGCGCAAGCGATTACCGATGAGGCTTTGGCGGACCGGTACCACACGCATTGTGACCCGCGTCTCAATGCAAGTCAGTCGCTGGACCTTGCCTTTTTAATCGCCGAAGCTCTGGCCGAAGAGCGCCAAGCCTTAGCAGCTGAATAACGGCGGCAATATGCTGTCTTGTCAGGCGCAAGGTGGGCGCTTAAAAGCGCGCCAATGACGGACACACTCACCCTTGCCCTGGCCCAGCTCAATGTGACGGTCGGCGACATCGCCGGTAATGCAAGCCGCATCCTGGCGGCTTATCAAAAGGCGTGTTTGGACGGCGCTGACCTTCTGGTGTGTCCAGAGCTGTGTGTCATTGGCTATCCGCCTGAAGACTTGGTGCTCAAGCCAGCCTTCCAAGAGGAGGCCATGAATGCCGTGCGCTACTTGGCCTCGCAAACATCAGGGCAGTACACCGGACTGCTCGTCAGCACGTGTTGGCGTGAAGATGAGCAGCTGTTCAACAGCCTTTGTCTGCTTTTGGGCGGTGAGATTGAAGCGGTCGTCCACAAGCACAATCTCCCTAACTACGGCGTCTTTGATGAAAAGCGAGTCTTCCAAAGCGGCCCGCCGTCTGGCCCCGTCGTCTTCAAAGGCGTGCGTCTTGGCCTCATGACGTGCGAGGACATGTGGTTCCCAGATGTGACAGAAACACTGGCAGAGACAGGCGCTGAAATCCTCATCTCCGCCCATGGGTCACCTTATGAGATTGATAAGGAAGATGCGCGCCTGAACCATGCCGTAGCACGTGTAAGTGAAGCAGAACTCCCGCTGGTGTTTGTCAATCAAGTCGGCGGGCAAGACGAGCTTGCCTTTGATGGCGACAGCTTCGTGCTGAATGCAGACCGCAGCATGCCGGTTTTGTTGCCCGATTGGGAAGAAACGCAGGTCAACACGACCTGGCAGCGGCTCGAGGATGGTTGGACCTGCGTCAGCGATTATAAAGGCACGCAGCAAGGCGACATTGCCAGCATCTATCAAGCCATGATGCTTGGGCTGCGCGACTATGTGGAGAAGAACCGTTTTCCTGGCGTCGTACTGGGCATGTCCGGCGGCATTGATAGCGCGTTGAGTGCTGTCGTTGCAGCCGATGCGCTAGGACCGGAACGCGTGCACTGCGTGATGATGCCCTCGCGCTATACGTCAGATCATAGCCTTGAAGATGCGAAAGCCTGCGCTGAGGCCTGCGGCGCGCGCTATGACATCATTCCCATCAGGCCAGCGGTTGAGGCTTTTGGCGAGATGCTGGCCCCAAGCTTTGAAGGCTTGCAGCCTGATACGACGGAAGAAAATATTCAGTCGCGGATCCGCGGGCTCACGCTCATGGCGCTGTCCAACAAACACGGCAATATGGTGCTCACGACGGGCAACAAGTCAGAGATGAGTGTGGGCTATGCAACGCTCTATGGCGACATGTGCGGCGGCTATTCTGTGCTGAAAGACAT
Source organism: Pseudomonadota bacterium (assembly GCA_039030675.1). Taxonomy (GTDB): domain Bacteria; phylum Pseudomonadota; class Alphaproteobacteria; order Sphingomonadales; family CAKZYD01; genus CAKZYD01. The sequence goes on from JBCCDR010000442.1 coordinate 1,518, forward strand.
CTACAAGATGACGGTGTTTGAGCTGTGCCGTTGGCGCAATGCCAATATGCCCATCAATGCCAAGGGCGCGGCAGGCGAGGTGATTCCTGAACGGATCATCACCAAGCCGCCTTCGGCTGAATTGCGCGAAGATCAGAAGGATGAGGACAGTCTGCCGCCCTATGAGGCACTGGACGATATCCTCAATTGCCTGGTTGAGAAGGAAATGGCGGCTGAACAGATCATCGCCCGTGGGCATGCACCCGAGACAGTCCAGCGCATTGAGCATTTGTTGTTCATTGCCGAATACAAACGGCGTCAAGCGCCGCCGGGCGTAAAGATATCCTCCAAAGCCTTTGGCCGTGACCGCCGCTACCCGATTACCAACGGGTTCCGCGATGGCCGGGGGCCCATTAAGTTTGAAGCTGAGAAAGCGGCAGAATGACTGAAGTGAAAACGCGCTTTGCGCCAAGCCCGACTGGGTTCTTGCATGTGGGCAACATCCGCACGGCCATCCACAATGCCTTGTTTGCCATGCGTGAGGGCGGCCAATTCCTGCTGCGCCTTGATGATACCGATGTCGTGCGTTCAACCGCGGAATATGCTGATGCCATTCGCGAAGACCTGGCCTGGCTCGGGCTGCCTTATGCGGATGAAGTTAAGCAGTCTGACAGGATGGAGCGCTATCAAGAAGTCGCTGATAAACTGCGCGCCGAGGGCCGGCTGTATCCGTGCTATGAAACCGCGCAAGAGCTTGAGTTCAAACGCAAAATGCAGCTGGCTCGCAAGCAGCCGCCAGTCTATGATCGCGCAGCCTTGACGCTCAGCGAGGCTGAA
>JBCCDR010000443.1:0-2325 GCA_039030675.1 Pseudomonadota bacterium
ATCAGCTCGTTGTTGAACGCGAGTTTCTCCCGGTCATCTAAAAAGAAATCAAAGCCGCCGATGGCCCGCTGTGTGGTCATAAGGTTTATGAGGAAATTATAGACGGCATTGAGCGCCGCCTCTCTTGCGTCCACCAAGGCATCCTGGGCATCCAGCACGTTGATGATATCGCGTTTGCCTTGTGCATAGGCTTCGGCCACAAGGTCATAGTTTTTCTGGGCTGCCACCTCTGCATCTCTGGCCAGGGGGATGCTTGTAAAGGAAGCAGTCATCACCTCCAGCGCGTTGCGGATGTCTTGCTCGACCTGATTTTCAATATTGCGCAGCGACGTCTGCGATTGCCGCACGGCAAGCCGGCTTTGCTCAACGCGTGAAAACCGAGCGCCGCCTTCAAATAGGTCAATGGAGGCTTGGACTGTGACGGACCAATCATCCTGCGCCGGCAGGCCGACCATACTTAAAACACGGTCTTCATCCAGATTGTTGGAATACTGCCCCACAAGGGAGATGTCCGGCAGCCAGAACTGGCGTTTGTTGCTTTTAAGCTGGCGCGCATTGGATTTGATGGCGACCTCAGCTTGGTCAATCTCCGGGGATCGCTCAAGGCCGACTTCGACAAAATAGTCGCTCAGCACTTCCAGGTCATAGGCGTTGCTGATCAGGGATGTGATGCGCTCATCGACAATCAGCAGGTCCGGGTTTTCTAGCGTTTCAATGGTCACGCTAAAGGGCTCATTGATGGGCCGATTGAGGATTTGGTTGAGCTGTTGGCGCAGCTGCTCATAGCCAGCATTCGCGGCCAGGACGGTTTGTTTTGCCGTTGCCAGCTCACTTTGCCAGCGAAATAAGTCGGAGGCATCTTCCGTGCCCACATCCACCCGGTTGCGCGCCAGCCGCTGGTTCTCGCGCGTGATGTCAAGGTTGAACACGGCCTGCTCTAGCGATGTTTTCTCGCGCAGGATCGCCAGATAGGTCTCAACGGCGGCTTGAATGATATCCAGCTCGACCTCGCGCAGCAGCGCCTTTTCAGACAGCGCGGAATATTTCTCAATGGCGTAGGCCGCCCAAAACTCCTCGGTGAAGATGGATTGAGACAGCGTGATGGAGCCATCGGTCGTGCTCTGCGGCGCAAAGCCGGCTTGCACGTTGTTGGTCTGCCGCCTTTGCAGATAGGAAAGGCCCGCGCTGACTTGCGGCAGCAAAGCCCCGCGCGTTTCTGAGATACGCGCTTGTGCCTGCTGGGCTTGGAAGCGCTGCGCCATCAGCGCTAAATTTGCGCTCACAGCCTGGCGCGCGACTTGCGTGAGCGAATAGACCGGCCCTGCGCTCTCATCAATGTCGTTGAGCAGCCTGGCTGACAAAAGCACATCAAAAGGCGGCGCGACTTTAAGCGCGCGCGCTGTTGCCATGTTGATGGTGAGCTGATCATTGAGGTTCATGGAGACAGGCAGGCTTTGCGCGGGCACACCGGCGAGCAACTCAGCCACATTGATGGCCGCCCGGCGCGCAAGGCGGGTGGTGTCTGCTGAGGGGGCATTTGTCGCCAAGGCGCCCAGCTCTACAAATTGCTCACTCGCCAGCGCATATGTGGCAATCCCTTGCGCCGTGAGCTGGCTGAGCAGGGCGCGTATCTGCGCATTGGAGACCTCCGGCAGTACACCAACAAAAACAGTATCAACATCGCGCGCCAGCGGTTTAGATAAGGCCCCCGCAGCCGTATCATAGGCCACGATCTCAATTGAAAAACCAAGCGATTTTGCCGCTGCGCGTGCCTTGGTCTTCGTCGACTCGCTGATCGCGCGCACCACGCGGTCAGAGGACAGGAGAACCGCGTTTTTAATCGGCGCGACACTGGCGAAGGTTTCAAATTCTTCAATGAATTCAAAATCCGGCGCGGTGTAGGTCAGGTTTTTTGTGCCGCTTGTCTCGCCGACTTTCTTAAGCCCACTAAAGCCGGCATCAAACACAAAAGGCAGCAATGTCGGCTTTGCAAAACGTGTTTTGCGCGCAAAGCTTTGGTTCAGGCTGATGTCGGCGATGACCACCACGCTCGTATCTGGTGCTGCATAAATGCGCTGCAGGATGTCATCGATTTGCGCGTCCGTCGCGCCTGCTGGGATCGGCACAGAGCGGATCCTGGCCTCATTCGTATCTGCAACAATGGCGCCGATCTCGCGCTTTAAGGCAAGGGTGAGCGTATCTTCACTGCCCTCGTCTTCCACGATGACGATGGTGCGCTGGGGCCTTTGTGCGGCGGCGTTAAAGGTAGACGCGGCCACCATAAAAACAAGCGCGGCAGCAACGACGCTGACCGCTTTGAAGAAG
>JBCCDR010000444.1:0-2321 GCA_039030675.1 Pseudomonadota bacterium
ATAATCCCAGGCAGGATCGCCAGATCCGCTAAAACGCCAAAGCCGCCACCCGTGCCGCCCATCAAGAAGAGAAAAGGGTCCTTTGCTTTCTTGGATTGGTCTGGAGCAGGAACAATGGCAATTGGCACTTTGATCGTTGGTGTACCAGCTTTGCCGCGTCGTTCGGGAACCAGGAGTTCGCCGCACCGGGTTTGCGGTGCTGCGCCGACAGGGCAGGTTTCTTGCCAGATGATTTGACCGTCTTCAGCTAAGGTTTGACCGGGCACCAAGGCGGTACAGGTCATGGCAAGTGCTGCAAAAACCGGTCTCAAAGCAGTCGCTTCTATGCTCATACTGTCTCCTCAAAACGCTTGATGATACCGCCGGTTGCGTCAGGCAATCGCCTAAGGGCTGCGCACCTGATCCAGCTTGGTTGAATGGTAGGATTTTAGCCGCCAGGCGCCATTTTGTTTTATAAGGACGCCCGTTTCGACCCACTCGTAATTCTGGCGACCCCTGGCGCTTGAAAAGGCGCCGGTGTTGCGCAGCTCAATAGAGGCCATGTCACCATGAACGAGAATTCTCGGCTGCGTCAGCGTCCACCGCTCTTCGCGCTCTGGCTTTGTGATTTTGTCAAACAGAGTCTCCGCGGACCAAATTTCTCCGTCTTCCAGCAGGCGAAAATCCTCAGTGAGTAAGGACATCAGCTGCGCTTTGTCTGATGCTGCCAACGCGCTAAAAAAGCCTTTGACTGTCTCAAAAACAGCTGTGCGTGAGGCATCAGGCGTAGGCGCAATATCCTCCAGTAGAATGTTAATCGCCGCGTTCAGCGCTTCAAGTGCGGGCCTTCTCGCAGCTGGGTCGGCATTTGGAACATCGCCGGCACCAAACCCAAAACGCGCCACAACCAAATCCAGGCTGGGGAAGATGATGACGCGCTGGCCTTCAATGCCGTTGAATTGATAGGCATCACAATGACCAAAAATACACTGGTCCGCATGCAGCCAGACCTGCCCGCCATATTTGGGCGCCGCCCAAAGCGGTGCAGGCGCGCGCACATAGGCCATGAATTCTGGAGACAGAAGCCTCTTGCCCTCCCACATACCTTCATTTGCATAGAGCAGGCCTAAACGGGTCCAATCGCGCGGCGTTGCCAGCGCATATCCTGCCGTTAGGAGATTGCCAGCCCGGTCAGGCTCCATCACCACCGACGTCATGCCCAAGGGGCCATACAAGGCTTTTTGTGCAAAGCTGGCGATGTCGCTACCCATCTCTGCAAGGACATTGGAAATGGCTTGGCCGAGGATCATCGGTTGGCAGTTGCTATAGACCCCGCGCGGCTCATCTGCGCCGATTGGCGGTCTTTGAATGGAATAGGTATAGGCGTCATCGGGACCGCTGAAGACATAGAGGCTCTCCGGGTAGCCTGTGACCGCCCAGGCATCATGGTCATGCCAGGACTGGGTATTGCCGCACGAAATCGGCGCCGACATACGCATTAAATCAGCGTAAGTTGTGTGTCGCCGTGGATCATTTGGAGCGGCCCAGGCCGCAATTGGGACGCGGCTGTAGAGGCTCAAAAGGCCGCGCTCTTCCATAAGGCCAACAAGCGTCGACTGCAGTGTTTTTGCAATTGACCAACCTGGCAAGCGGGTTGTCTCAGTGACGCCGAGAGCATAGCGCTCTGCAACCAGCTCTCCTTTGTGAACCACCAAAAAAGCGTTGGTATAAGCGTCCGATGCGAAGGCTGCCTCATAGGCGCGCGCTAAGGTGCTCGGCTGAATGGCTGAGGCCTGTGTTTTCAGTTTATCCCCTGCCGGCCATGGCGCTTTCATCGTCAGGCCAGCGGCTTTGAAAGGTGAAAACTCTATAGTTGGCTCTGCGCCATCAGGGCCGTAGGCCACGCACCCTTTTGCGCCTTTGAACACGGCCTTACCGGTGACGCTGCCTGCGGTCAAAGTGACTGTTTTCTGTGGGCGATCAATATCGACCGATGATATCGCCGCCCGGTCGGCTGGATGCATCCAGAATTTGGAGTTTGTCGCCAGAAACTGGTCTTTATCGAGACCAGAGACAAAGACGGCAGTGCAGACTTCTTTCGCGACCGTTGCTGCGCCAATGGCGCGCGCGTCGGTTTTTGCAAAGTCTGCCGCGCTTGCAGAGCAGGGTAGGGCGGCCAGCAAAACGCTGACCGCAAGACGCTTTTTGAGCATCGTCGCGCTAGGCCACGCCATAACCGCGTTAGAACGTGTAGCGTCCCCGCAGCCCAAAGGTGCGCGGCTTGTTGCGAGAAATCCCATCGGACGGTGAGCCGCCAAACTCAGCAAACTCATCCGTCAAAT
>JBCCDR010000445.1:0-2315 GCA_039030675.1 Pseudomonadota bacterium
CAGTGCTGGCAGCAGAATTGCGCAGTCACGCACGTCCGTGATGGCATGGCTACGCTCCGCACTAAACCCAACAAGGACATCTCGGCCAACCCAGCGCGCGGAAAGCACGCAGCGACGGCGCGTCTTTGGCGGGCTGACATGGGGTGTGCGGACAGGTGCGCTCAGCCCATGTTGTGCGAGCGCGCGTTCAATCGGCACGCTGAGCCACTGCGCAAAGGTATCATCTGAAATATGTTGCAGGCTGCAGCCGCCGCACTGCTCATAATGGGGACATCGCGCTGCGACTCGCTGAGGACCAGGCGCAACCTCAAGAACCTTGCCATTCTCAATGGTGAGCTGGTCGCCAGGCGCAACACCGGGGACAAAAAGTGGCTTGCCATCAACATGCGCTATGCCATCACCGCGCGCGCCAAGCGCTTCGACGGCCGTGGTCTTTCTCATGCCTTTTCTGCAGCGATCAGGAACTCGCGGTTGCCTTTAGGGCCTGTGATTGGACTAGGCGTTATGCCCACGACACGCCAGCTCATCTCCTTAGCAACCCAATGCTCTATGTCAGCACAGACAGCCTCATGGAGCGCAGGGTCACGCACGACGCCGCCCTTGCCGACCTCGTCCTTTCCCACTTCAAACTGGGGTTTGATCAAAGCGATAAGCCTCGCGTTTGAGGCTGTGAGCGCCATGGCTGCTGGAAGTACCGTTTTTAGGGAAATAAAACTGGCGTCGCACACCACCAGATCAGCTGGCGCACCAATCTGCTCGGCCGTCAGATAGCGTGCATTGGTCTTTTCAAGCACATGGACCCGTTCATCCGAGCGCAATCGCCAATCCAGTTGGCCGTGGCCCACATCAACCGCATGCACTTTTATGGCGCCTCGTGTGAGCGCGACATGGGTAAAACCCCCTGTCGATGAGCCCACATCAATCACGGTTTGGCCGGTGATATCCCAGCCAAAATGCGCGAGCGCGTGGTCTAGCTTGAGCCCGCCGCGGCTGACCCAAGGGTGGTCTTTCTCTTTTAAAGAAAGCGGCGCATCGTCCGCTATCTGCTGGCCTGCCTTGGCAATAGCCCGGTCTCCAAGCATGACCGTGCCAGCCAAAATAAGGGCCTGGGCCCGGGCACGCGTTTCGGCAAGGCCCAACGTCACCAATCGCTGATCAGCCCGAACCTTTGACATGGTCAAATGCCCAAAACCGTGCTGCCGCTAGGCAGGTTCAGTGGCTGAAACGCTCAGGTTCTCAACATCATTATGACCCATGGCGCGCAAGGCGGTTTCCACAATGTGAACTGCGTTGAGGCCGGCTTGCTCATACATTTTATCTGGCTTGTCCTGGTCGATATACTGGTCCGGCAAGCGCATGGTGCGGATTTTAAGGCCATCATCGGTGAGACCTTCATCTGCTGCATAATGCAAAACGTAAGCGCCAAAACCGCCTGAAGAGCCTTCCTCAATCGTGATAAGAACGTCGTGATCCCGGGCGAGTTGTTTGACCAGGTCCTCATCCAAGGGCTTAGCAAAACGGGCATCAGCCACCGTTGTGGACAGACCGCGCTTATCAAGGTCGTCAGCCGCTTTGTGGGCTTCCTGCAAGCGCGCGCCGAAGGACAGAATGGCCACTTTGCTGCCTTTGCGCAGCACACGGCCTTTGCCGATTTCCAGCGGCGTGCCCTTCTCAGGCAGCTCCAGGCCAATCCCTTCACCGCGCGGGTAGCGGAAGGCAATGGGCCCGTCATTGTAATGCACGGCCGTGGCCGTCATATGCATGAGCTCAAGCTCATCGGCCGCCGCCATCACCACCATGTTTGGCAGCGTGCATAAATAGGCCACATCAAAGCTGCCTGCATGCGTCGGGCCATCGGCGCCAACCAGACCGGCCCGGTCCATGGCAAAGCGCACAGGCAAATTCTGCAACGCGATGTCGTGGACGACTTGGTCATACGCACGCTGCAGAAATGTGGAATAAATCGCGCAGAACGGCTTATAGCCTTCTGTCGCCAGTCCGCCTGCGAAGGTCACGGCATGCTGCTCGGCAATCCCCACGTCAAACGCACGCTCGGGGAAGGCCTTTTCAAAAGCATCAACACCGGTGCCCGACGGCATGGCGCCCGTAATCGCAACGATTTTCTCGTCGTCCTTGGCTTCAGCAATCAGCGCGTTGGCAAAGACTTTTGTATAGCTGGGCGCCTTCGGGGTTGGTTTTTGCTGCTTGCCTGTAATGACGTCGAACTTGGCGACACCGTGATACTTGTCTGCTGAATTTTCAGCGGGCGCGTAGCCTTTGCCCTTTTGGGTGACCACGTGGACCAGGACAGGCCC
>JBCCDR010000446.1:0-2312 GCA_039030675.1 Pseudomonadota bacterium
AAAGCTGCAAAACGGCGTCGTGAGATTGCCGGATGGATTTCAGGACGCCTATCAGCAGTTCGTCGAAGCAGGGTGGAACTGTGTCTCCGCCTCGACAGAGCATGAGGGGATGGGCCTGCCCTATGTGGTGCAGATGGCTGTGCAGGAGATGATGACATCCGCCAACATGGCCTTCTCGCTCTGCCCCATGCTCAGCCAAGGTGCCATTGAAGCGCTGTCTGCTCACGGAACGGATGCACAGCGCGCGCTTTATCTGCCAAAACTCGTCTCTGGTGAATGGACTGGCACCATGAACCTGACTGAGCCACAAGCGGGTTCCGATGTCGGCGCTTTGCGGACCAAAGCAGAGCCGCAAGGAGATGGCACCTACCGAATCAAGGGCCAGAAGATATACATCACCTGGGGCGAACATGATTGCGCGGACAACATTATTCACCTGGTGCTCGCGCGTTTGCCAGATGCACCGCCTGGCACCAAAGGGATTTCTCTTTTCTTGGTTCCAAAATTTCTGGTCAACGAAGACGGAAGCCTGGGCCAGCGCAATGACCTGCGCTGCGTGTCGCTGGAGCGGAAAATGGGTATCCATGCCTCGCCAACCTGCACCATGGCTTTTGGCGACAATGATGACTGTGTTGGCTATCTCATCGGTGAGGAAAACCGGGGCATGGCGTGCATGTTCACCATGATGAACAACGCGCGCATTGCCGTCGGGTTGCAAGGCGTGGCCATTGGCGAGCGTGCCTATCAACACGCGCTATCCTACGCCCGCGAGCGCGTGCAATCCCCGCGCTTTCATGATGGCAAACGCGGCCCAGCGCGCATCATTGAACACGCCGATGTGCGCCGCATGCTCATGACCATGAAAGCCAATGTGGAAGCCTGCCGCGCCATTGTTTATCTGACGGCTGGCGCCGTAGACCGGGCCCATAATCATCCCGATGAGGCAACACAGCGCGCGTCAAAGGGCCTAGCAGACCTGCTCACGCCCGTCGCGAAAGGCTACTCAACAGACATGGGCGTCGACATGGCGTCTTTGGCCATCCAAGTCTTCGGCGGCATGGGCTATGTGGAAGAAACCGGCGCTGCCCAGCACCTACGCGACAGCCGCATCGCGCCGATTTATGAAGGCACCAACGGCATCCAGGCCCTAGACCTGGTAGGCCGCAAATTGACCATGGACGATGGCCAGCATTGGCGCACGCTCTTCAGCGAGATGCGCGACTTTACGGCTGATATTCGGGGCGCCGAAGGTGTGGGCCAACTACACCCTTATCTAGATGACGCTGTTGAAGCCTTACAAACAGCCCCAGTCTACCTCCACGGCAATGAAGAATACTCCCTCGACAGCGCGGCCGGCGCGAGCCAATTCCTCAAAATGTTCGGCATCATCTTAGGCGGCTATCTCCTCGCGAAACAGGCCCAGGCTGCGCAAGAAGCGCTCACCGCGGGCGAGGGCAATTCAGATTACCTTAATGCCAAGCTGGCGATCGCTCAGTTTTATGCTGAGCAAATCCTACCCCAAGGCGCCGCATTGCTTGGCCCTGTGACAAGGGGCGGGGAGCATCTCTACGCGCTAGAAGAAAGGCAGTTTGCGGCTTAACCTGCGGTTGCACATCTGACGCTTTTCTGCCACCATTCGAGGATTGGATAGAGGGGCAACGTATGCGGATTCTCGCCTTTTTCGGTATATTGATCTGGCTCGCGAATCCAGCTGCTGCTGATGCGCCGTTCAGCCATTTTAAAGATGCGGCGCGTTCAGCTATGTCAGCCTATAGAGCAGGCGATATGAAGACTGCTGGAAAGCACACGCTGCGTGCCCTTGAATTGATGGCAGACGATCCCGGCTATGACCTACGCTACCAGATCGGATTTATTGACCAGTATATATTGTTTGCTGGCGATGACGTGGATGACCTTCAAAAGGCAACGAGAGACATCTGGCCGTTTTTTGAGCGAGTAGCCATCGATACAAAGTTCAGCGATTCCCGAATTGTCGATATGGAACGGGAGCTGTACGGCTATTTGCGTGGTCGTCACGGTAGGACGGAAACACAGCGTGCCCATAAAATGCGTCAGGAGCTCTTCCGTAAAGTGACGGACGACCCTTGGATTGGCATTACGCTCGACTATAATGAAATTATGGATATGCGCAATAAGCGCACTTTCACAACGACCCGCGGTAAGTTGAAACGACTTCTTGAGCAAGCGGTTGCCATTGACCCCAACGGAAGTATTGTCCCTGATATTGAACTATCCTTAGCGAAGCTTGACCTTGAAGCTAAGCGACCAAAGAGCGGTCGGAAGAAGCTTCA
>JBCCDR010000447.1:0-2309 GCA_039030675.1 Pseudomonadota bacterium
GCCAATTTGCCCGTGCCAAACACGCCATAGCCCTTGCCATGTTCCGTGGTCACCAGCCCGCGTGTGATCTGCGGAGCGCTTTTGGCAAACCAGGCTGGGATGTCCGGGTTAAAGCTCATAATCGCAATCGGTCCGCCATAGCCTTCAAGGGCCCGGCGAACGGCAACGCAGAGCCTGAAATTTTGGTCGCCGACGTCCTTCATTTCAACCAGCACCGGCACTTGCCCGCGAATGATCGACAGCGCCGTCGTGAGGCTAGGAATATGGTCATCCGCATCGCCGAACAAGCGGATGGCGCCAAGGGCCTGCGCCGTCTGCGCGGCCATGGGCCCCGTTTGCGCGGTGAGCCGGTCGAGCATCTCGTCGTGGAACACCATCGCTTCACCATCCACGCTCAGCCGCACATCCAGCTCAATGCCAATCTTTTGCTTGATGGCCCCGCGAAAGGCAGTCAGGGAATTTTCCGCAATGCCGCGCGTACCATGATGCAGCCCGCGATGTGCAAAGGGGCTCTGGGTCAACCAATCTAGGCTCTTGTGCTTCATGGAGTGCCAGGCTTTAACGCAACGATGGCATCTATTTCAACAGATGCATTGAGCGGCAGCACATTGCTGCCCACTGCAAAGCGCGCATGGCGGCCAGCCTCACCAAAGGCCGTCACCATCAGGTCGCTGGCGCCGTTCACAACTTGTGGCTGGCCGGTAAAATCAGGCGCGCTGGCGACAAAGGCGCCGAGCTTGACCACGCGCCCAACGTGGCTCAAATCGCCGCCGCATGCGGCCTTCACCTGGGCGATAATGTTTAGAGCGCAGGCCTGCGCCGCCTTGGCTGCCGTTTCTAAATCCACCGCTTCACCCACCCGGCCTGTGGCGATCAGGTCGCCATCCACCAGCGGCAACTGGCCAGCGACATATACCAGCTCGCCCTGGCGGATATACGGCACATAATTCGCCGCTGGCGCCGCTGGCGGCGGTAAAGTCAGCCCAATGTCTGCCAGTGCCTGTTCAACAGCGCTCATGATTGTTCATCCCCCCTCAATGCCCATGCCATCTTCCGGGTCAAACAATCAGATTTTGCGCTGTGTGAAAAGGCCTTATTCGCTTGGCCTGTCGCTGCCGGGCTTTTGCACTGAAGCCAGGCTTTGCCGCCGGTTCACGCCCTTCGCTCTGGCGCGCAGGCCGCGTCCGGTTTCAATGCTGGTTTTGCCGTGCCGGGCGCGAATGTCAGACATGACTTTTTCCAGCTTTTCATTCTCCTGCCTGTCAGCGTCGCCAAACAGGTCGCCGCTGGCTTGGCCGCCCTGACCGGCGGGCGAAAGGCCGGACACGCCAACACCCAGAAGCCGGAAAGGCTGGCCAGTTGCCTCAGCACGCAGCATGTCTTGCGCCGCGTTAAAGATGGTGCGTGCGGCGCGGACCGGGCTGCCAGGCGTAGCGCTGCGGGAGAGCAAGCGAAACTGCGGCGTTTTAAGCTTGAGGTGTATGGTTTTTGCTTCAAGCGCTTTGCCGCGCAGGCTCAGCGCAATCTCTTCAGACAGGCTCCAGCACAGGTCGCTGAGCGTTTCAAAATCACTGATATCGGTGTTGAAGGTGCGCTCGCCTGAAATGCTTTTTGCCTGGCGCGCGGGTTTGACACTGCGCGAATCAAGCCCGTTCGCCAGCCGCCAGATATGTTGACCCATGCTGCCATAGCGCGCAATCAGCTGGGCTTCTTCCATCGTTTGAATTTGGCCCAAATGGGTGATGCCGCCGCGAGACAATTTGGCTTCAGAGGCTTTGCCAATGCCCCACAAAATACGCACTGGCTGGGGCGCTAGGAAGCTGCGTGTCTCTGCTTTGCCGATCACAAAGAAGCCGCGCGGCTTGCGGTAGTCAGAGGCGATTTTTGCTAGGAATTTATTGTGGCTTAGGCCAATGGAGACGGTGATGCCGATTTCGCGCTCAATCTGCGCGGCCAATTTGGTCAAAACCATTGCCGGGCTGGCCGCGTGCAAGCGCTGGGTCCCGCTGAGATCCAGGAATGCTTCATCAACGGAGATCGGTTCTATCTGCGGTGTCACGGCCAGCATCAGCGCGCGAATATCCTGGCTCACCGCGCGGTAATGCTCCATGCGCGGTTTGACGATCACCGCGCGCGGGCAGGCCTTGCGGGCTTTGAACATGGGCATGGCGGACTGAACGCCGGATAAGCGCGCGATATAACACGCGGTTGTCACCACCCCGCGCGCGCCGCCGCCCACGATAACGGGTTTGTCGCGTAGCTCTGGATTGTCGCGCTTTTCCACCGCTGCATAGAAGGCGTCACAATCA
>JBCCDR010000448.1:0-2308 GCA_039030675.1 Pseudomonadota bacterium
AGCCCAATTTCATCGGCCAGCACCTTGGCGAGGCCAGTGAAGATGTCTTGGCCCATCTCCGCTTCCGGACTGGTAATGATGATCCGGCCATCGGCGGTAAATTCCACAAAAGGGTTGAGGCGCTGATTTTTGCCGCTGGCAACCGCTTCTGGCGCGCAGCTATAGAGCATGAGACCAGCCGCCGCAGTTGGCGCTGCCTTTAAAACCCACCGCCGCGACACACCTGCTGGAGCTTTTTGTAATACCGTCATGGATGTTCCCTTCATGGCATCAATTTAAGCCGATTAGTCTGGCCGGCAAAAAAGAAAAGCCGCACAGGATTGCGCGGCTTCATCTTTCTTTGGGCGTTAAAGCGGGCTACGCTGCGGCAACGCCTTTTTCTTCTCAAAGGTCATTGAGCTCGCCAGACGCATACATCTCACGAATGATATCACAGCCGCCGATGAACTCGCCCTTCACATAAAGCTGCGGAATGGTGGGCCAATCAGAAAATTCTTTAATGCCTTGGCGCAGCTCTGGGTCTTGCAGCACATCATGCGCATCAAATTTCACGCCGGTTCGATTGAGAACTTCAACAACGGTTGATGAAAATCCGCACTGCGGAAACATCGGCGTGCCCTTCATGAACAGCACAACGTCAGAGGCATCGACCGTCGACTGAATGCGGTCGTGGGCGGGATTAGACATGGGTTTTTCTCCTATCTATCGCCGTACTGTGCCTTGCGCAGGCCACGGCTGCAATTTCTGATTTCCTATGTAAGCGATAGGCCAGCTAAATCAACAAAGCGATTGTGATTAGCTTGGCGCTGATGTTTGCAGGGCCAGAGCGTGTAGTTCTCCGCCCATCCGGCCTTTGAGAGCCGCATAGACCATCTGGTGCTGTTTCACGCGGCTGAGGCCTTCAAATTCCTTTGAGATGACATGGGCTGCATAATGGTCGCCATCACCGCGCAGGTCTTGGATGGTCACCTGAGCATCGGGAAGCGCGTCTTTAATGAACATTTCAATGTCTTGCGCAGACATGGGCATGGGCCGAGCCTCCTTCTATTGCATCAGCGCAGGCAGCCAGCCTTCGTGCGCCACTTTGATGTCTTCTAAAGACATGGTTTCTCCGCCAGCCATTTTCAATTCTTCAGCTGTGATTGACCGCCCGATGACCAGAGCGCTTAAGCCGGCCTCTTGTGCTGCCTGCACAAGTGCGCCGCCATTCTCGCAGGCCAAAACATATCGCCCTTGGTCTTCGCCAAACCAAAAAGCATGGGGATGAGCGCCCGCACCAACAGACGCCATATCAATGCCGCAGTCACCAGCAAGCGCCATCTCTGTGAGCGCCACCAAGAGGCCGCCATCCGAGACGTCATGGACGCAGCGTATGCCGGCCGCGATCTGCTGGCGCACAAAGTCTCCGACGGCCTTCTCGTGTTCCAAGTCCACGCTTGGCGGAGCGCCATCTTCTCTATCCAACATGGTGCGCAAATAGAGGCTCGCGCCCAAATGCGTGCCAACGCCGCCGATGACGACAACATCCAGACCTGGTGACAGCGCGATATGAGCCCGTTTAGATGCGTCTTTGAGCAGACCAATGGCGCCGATGGCCGGCGTTGGCAAAATCGCTTGGCCGTTGGTTTCATTATAGAGCGACACATTGCCAGAGACGACCGGGAAGGTGAGGGCGCTGCAGGCCTCGCCCATGCCTTTGATAGCCCCAACGAAAGTGCCCATGATGTCTGGACGCTCTGGGTTGCCAAAGTTCAGGCAGTCGGTGATGGCGAGGGGTTCTGCGCCCACGGCCGTCAAGTTGCGCCAACACTCTATAACGGCTTGTTTGCCGCCTTCGACAGGGTCAGCTTCGCAGTATCGCGGCGTGACGTCTGTGGTGATAGCGAGCGCTTTATCGGTGCCATGAATACGCACAACGGCGGCATCGCCGCCTGGCCGGCCGATGGTGTCGCCCATGACCATGTGGTCATATTGCTCCCATATCCATCGCCGCGAGGCCAAGTCAGCGCTGCCCATCAGGCGCAGAAGCGCTTCGCTGGTCGAGCAAGGCGCTGCCACATCCTCTGCGGTCACAAGCGGGCGCTTAGCCGTGGGTGTGTGTGGACGATTATAGACAGGTGCATCGTCAGCGAGGCTGTCTAAGGGCATGTCAGCGACGCTCTCGCCCTCAAAGACAAGCTCCATGCGCTGGGTGTCCGTCAAATGCCCAATGACGGCAAAGTCGAGATGCCATTTATCGAAGATGGCCTTTGCAAAGGCTTCGCGCCCAGGCTGCAGCACCATCAGCATGCGCTCCTGGCTTTCAGAC
>JBCCDR010000449.1:0-2307 GCA_039030675.1 Pseudomonadota bacterium
CCCCGCTTGTCGTTCTTCTGGGCCATCGGCATGAACTTCTTCATGGAAGTCGCCAAGCTGCGCGCCGCGCGGACCATGTGGGCGCAAATCATGAAAAACTTTGGCGCAAAGAGCCAAAAATCCATGATGCTGCGCACGCACTGCCAGACCTCCGGTGTCTCGCTGACGGAGAAAGACGCCTATAACAACGTGATGCGTACAACGCTTGAAGCGCTTGCCGCCGTTTTAGGTGGAACCCAATCGCTGCATACCAATGCGCTGGATGAAGCCATCGCCTTGCCGACAGATTTCTCGGCCCGCATCGCCCGTAATACCCAGCTCGTGCTGCAGGAAGAAACCGGCATCACCAATGTGGTCGATCCTTTGGGCGGCTCATATTATGTGGAAAGCCTCACCCGGGATTTGATGGCCGAAGCGCAAAAGCTCATCGATGAGGTCGAAGAGATGGGCGGCATGACCAAGGCGGTCGAAGCTGGCCTGCCCAAGCTGAAAATCGAAGAAGCCGCCGCTGCCAAACAAGCGCGTATTGACCGCGGTGAAGAAGTGGTTGTGGGCGTGAACAAATACCCCAACCCCAATGAAGCCGATATTGAGCTGCTGGAAGTCGACAACGAGAAAGTCCGCGCCAGCCAAATCGCGCGCCTCAACGACGTGCGTGCCAATCGCGACGAGAGTGCGTGCCAGGCCGCCTTGGACGCGCTCAACGCAGTGGCAAAATCAGGCGAAGGCAACTTGCTTGCCGCCGCAGTTGACGCAGCCCGCGCGAGGGCGACACTGGGCGAGATCTCGCTTGCCATGGAAAATGAATTCGGCCGCCATAAAGCAGAAATCAAATCCGTCTCTGGCGTCTATGGCGGTGCCTATCAAGGCGATGAAGACTTCGCCGCCTTGACGCGCGATATCGATGCCTTCCAAGTCAGCGAAGGCCGCCGCCCGCGTATGCTGGTGGTGAAAATGGGCCAAGACGGGCATGACCGCGGCGCCAAAGTCATCGCAACCGCCTTCGCCGATTTGGGTTTTGATGTGGATGTGGGCCCCCTGTTCCAAACCCCGGACGAGGCCGCGCGCCAAGCCATTGAAGCCGACGTCCACATCATCGGCGTCTCCTCTTTGGCCGCTGGCCATAAAACGCTGGTCCCGCAGCTTATCGATGCCTTGCGCGCCCAAGGCGCCGGTGACGTCAAAGTCATTTGCGGCGGCGTCATCCCCCCTGCTGACTATGATTTCCTCTACAACAAAGGCGTCGCCGCCGTTTTCGGGCCAGGCACCAACATCGTCAAAGCCGCTCGGGAAGTTCTTGGCCTTTTGGAGCGCCGGCCGCACGCTGCTGAGTAAGCTGTTTAGCCCAGCTTGTTGGCTGCCGTGCCGTGATTAACCACGTCAGGCAACGCTTTCTTTAAAGCTGTGGAGATACTCCTCTCGCGTGTAATGCGACCTGAGAGTAGTCCCCCATGCTTCGTTCTTTTCTTGTGTTGAGTTGTCTTCTTCTGCCCACGGCCTGCGCCACGGTTTCTACCGGTACAACGCAGCGTATGACTGTGCAGACCACCGCTGCAAATGCCAGGTGCAGCCTGGCGCGTGACAACGAGGAATTTGCTTACATCGTCAGTACGCCTGAGACCCTGACAGTGAAGAAAACCAAACACGATATCGATATTACCTGCACCAAGCCTGGATATTATGACGCCAAACACTCCGTCGATTCCGGGGTTGAACTCATGACCTTTGGCAATGTGCTCATTGGCGGTTTGGTTGGCTGGGGCGTTGATTCCGCTCTTGGTGCTGATAACAAATATAGCTCCAACGTCATGGTCCAACTGCAAGAAGACCCAGATCAAGGTCGCGGCGGGCAAGGGCAATTCTTACTGTCGCGCTATCCTGGTCAAAAAGCGTATCGCACAATTGATTGGGTGCCGCCGCGCCCTAGCGATGACGAAGAGTAGCGCGCTGCTGGGCTAGAGTGCTCTGCCGCGGACGTAGCCTTTTAAGGTGCCGCTTTTGATTGCTCTGCGCGGACGCGGGCTAAAAAACTGGCATGGAAAGCGCCAGTAATAATGATGAGCAGGCTGTCGAGCCATTTGGCGTTACCGCTGGCGCCCAGCAGGTTTTTGAACATGAGGAGTTCAAGCCCATGGACAATGAACAGGCCGAGGCCAAACCAGCGCAGCACCTTGTCCCACGGGGCGGGGAAGTAATTTCGGGTATGTTTGGTTTATTGCAAATGGGTTTTGTAGTTTTCTTTCACAACAGTTTAGCTCAAGTAGTACATATGCAAATTACAGTTATGCTTATGTTGTTATTAGTTCA
>JBCCDR010000450.1:0-2301 GCA_039030675.1 Pseudomonadota bacterium
CAAACCCACGCACGCCGAACGCACTGTGTTTGGGGATGGCGATGGCTCGGACATGGCGGTCCTTGACATGCCGGTCGGCAAGCTGGGCGCGCTGAACTGCTGGGAGCATCTCCAGCCGCTCAATAGGCAGCTGCTGATAGGCCAGCACGAGCAGGTGCATGTCGCCTCCTGGCCCGGCTTCGGCCTCTACCGCGAGCAGGCCTATGCGCTCGGCCCGGAAGTCAATGAAGCCGCGACGATTACCTACGCGGCGGAAGCGCAGGCCTATGTCGTCGCCTCTACATTGGTGATTACAGATGAGATGCACGCGGTGATGGGCAGTGATGAGATGCAGCGCTCACTGCTGCAAACCGGCGGCGGGCAGGCAATGATCTATGGGCCTGACGGGCGCCCCCTGGCTGAGAAACTTGCAGGCGATGAGGAAGGCCTGGTCTATGCGGACATTGACCTGGGCATGATTGCCTATGCCAAGGCGGCAGGCGACCCTGCGGGGCATTATGCCCGCCCGGATGTGGCCTATGTGGTGTTCGACCCCAGCCGCAAGGATGTGCTGTCAGGCACCGTGCGCGCGCCCATTGCTGCGCCGCCGCCTGTTGATCAAGCCGCTGAATAGGTGGGTGTTCTGTGGCGACCCTTGCCCAACCAAAGGCCCAAACTAAGGCCCAAAGCGAGCTTGAGCATGAGAGCGTCAACAGCCTAAGCGCGGCGCTGCTCAAGCAGTTTGAGGTGCTGACCACGCGCGATAGCGAGGCTGCGCGCGGTTTCATCGCGCACGCCTTTGCCCCGCACTCGCAAACCGTGCTGGACGGCGATGTGGACGTTCAGATGTATTATACGGAGCTGCCCTCCGTTGGTGTCGCCTTGCTGAAATACGGCGCGAAGGTGCGGATTGAAACGCGGCTGAATACGTGGTTCGGGGCGGTCTACCCAATAGAAGGCTATGTTGAGGCCATCAGCCCGCATGAACGCTGCCGGGTGGAACAAGACGCGGCCATCGTGCTCTCACCATCGGACCAACTCACCTTGACTTTCGGCCACAACACCAAGTTGTTGATTGTAAAGATGGACCGGGTGGCGCTGGAGCGAGCTGCAATTCGCGCGTTTTCACGCCCATTGCAGGGTCCGCTTGTGTTTGACATGCGCATGGAGCGCTCCAGCGGGAAATCACGCACATTCTGGCGGCTGTCTGAACTGCTGGTGCGCGAGCTTGGCTCACCGGATGCGGGTATTCGCGATGCTGCGATCGCCGCCCAAATGGAGCTGTTGATGCTGCAAACGCTGCTGGCCGCGCAGCCGACCAGGGCCAATGCAGCGGCAATTGAAAAACCGCGTCTCGCGCCAGGCTATGTGAAGATGGCCGAGAGCTATATGACCGCCCATGCCGATGAAGCGGTTGACCTGCCTGCACTGTGCAAGGCCGCAGGCGTGTCGCGGCGTACGCTGTATGACGGGTTTCAAAAATATCGCGGCATCTCGCCGATGCTCTACTTCAAGAACATTCGTTTAGAGCGGGTGCGCCAGGACCTGCTGCGCGCGCAAGACGGCACCTCGGTGACCGAAGCCGCCATGCGCTGGGGCTTCACGCAGTTGGGCCGGTTTTCTGGCGAATACAAAAAGCGCTTCGGCGAAAGCCCGTCCGACACGCTGCGCTTTGCCAGGACGCACCGCACCAGTGGCGGTCCTAAAACGCCTTAATCCCTGCTTAGGTTTTCTTGGCCGAAAAGAACGCGCGCACGCGGCCGAATACTGTCGTTTTGGCCTTCTGTCGTTCAGCCTTGGGCACTGGCGGCGAGAGCTCTTGAATATTGCGCGGCCGCGAGATGGCAGCGCGAATGTTGATCACCTCGGCTGCCGTATTGGGCCCTGACTGTGAGGCGTTAGACGACAGGCTTGGCGAGCGCGTTAGCCGGCCCAGGCGTTCACTGGCGACGCTGTTGCGACTGTCCAGGCTATCGCGTTTGGCTGGTTTCGCTGACTTAAAGGAGACACTGCGCCCTTTTGCGCCGCGCTTCTTCACCGTTTTCTGGCCTCGATTGTAAAACGACCAGGGGCGGTTGGTCTCTGTGCTCCAGCTGCGCTGGCGCCTGCCTCCAGCGGCGACTGGTAGTGCGCTGGCGCTGGTGCCAGGCTTGAACATCGCCTTGCCAGCGTCGTCGCGGCGCTTGGCGGCCTGCTGGCGCGATTCTCGTCCGGTTACGCGGTCACTATAGCGTGCGGGCTTGAGAACTTGGCTGGGTTTGGCTTTCTTTGATGCGGTTGACTGTGTTGTTTTATTCGCAGCGTCAGCGGGCGCGGCGGAAG